>CAVGBV010000083.1:8091-8921 GCA_963627615.1 Alloprevotella sp. | reverse complement strand
ATCCTTTTCTATGAAGAAGAAAATGGGGTTCTGTACAGCCTAAATGGGGATGTCGGCCTGGAGAAAGCAGTGACAGAATATGCGGCGAGGCAGAATGGAGACAGCTTTCAGTATGGGGGACAGAATTGGCGGCTGTACAGTACGCAGCTGCAGAAACCGCAGGTTACGCTCTATTATACATATCCGGTATCCGTATATCATCAGGTGTTTTATAACGGAATCTGGATGGTTGTACTGGCAATCCTTGGGGCGATCGGATTGATGCTGATCTTTTTGAAGGTTTTTTTCCGAGAGGTGCCGGAACGGCTGCAAATACTGGTGAAGCGGATGCAGCAGGTACGTGCCGGTTCAATGGAGGTAGAATTCTCAGATGATCAGGAAGATGAGATCAGCGAAGTCAACCGGACCTTGGAACAGATGCTGCATCATATCAATCAGCTGATCAACCGGGTATACCGCGTGGAGCTGTCGGAAAAGGAGGCGACACTGCGGTCGCTCCGGATGCAGATGGATCCGCATTTTCTCTTTAACGCTTTGGAAGCCATCCGGATGTCCGTGACCCTTGGCTATTATGATCGGGTGGAAGAGGCGCTGGTGGCGCTCAGCAGCATCCTGCGCAGAAGACTGAGGGACGATGTGACATGTACCATCGCGGAAGAGGTGGAGACGGCGCGGGAATATATAAAGGTAGAAAATCTCCGTTATAATGATCGGATCCTGATGCAGACAGAGGTCGATGAGAGTCTGGAAAAACGCAGGATACCGGCGCTTACGGTGCAGCCGCTGGTGAACAACGCGGTCCGGCATGGTTTTACAGGAGGACGGGAATA
>CAVGBV010000083.1:0-8081 GCA_963627615.1 Alloprevotella sp. | reverse complement strand
GGAATATCTGATGATCCGTGTAGAAATCATGCAGGAAGCAGGAAACATCCTGATCCGGGTAACCGATAACGGAGCCGGCATGAATGAAGAGAGGCTGGAACAGATCCGCAGCTGCATGAGGGACGGAGAAAAACTCAAGGAAAACGCGGAGCATGGAACAGGCCTGGTCAATCTTGCGATGCGGCTGCGTCTGAAAATGGGACAAGACGCCGAGATGCAGCTGGACAGTATAGAGGGAAGCGGGACACAGGTAGAAATTCGTCTCAAGGACGAAAAGATGTGAACGAAACGAACAAATATGAAATTATAGAACTAACGAAAAACTCCGAAGGATGTTATAATCTGTCTATAAGTGATACATTTGATACCGAAAATATGTGCAGATTAACAACTGGAGTGTGATGAAATTGGGCAAAAAGAAAAAAAGTGTCTCTACCGCTATGGGCAGAGACGGGAGGTCTCAGTTAACTTTACAATTGATGGTGCTTCCGGCACTGATCGTTGTAATCCTGTTTTCGTATCTCCCCATGTACGGCGTGATTATCGCCTTTAAGAACTACGATATCTTCAAGGGTATCATGGAGAGCCCGTGGGCAAGGAATAACGGTCTTGAGCATTTCATTGACTTTTTCTCCGCGCCGCAGGCAGGCTCCATTCTGTGGAATACAGTCTATATGGCTTTTCTGAAGCTTTTGTTCTGTATGTTCCCGCCCATGCTTCTGGCGATTCTCTTAAACGAGGTGCGCAACGTTCGCTTTATGAAAACAGTGCAGACGATGTCCTATCTGCCGCACTTTATTTCATGGGCCGTTGCCGGCGGAATCTTCTACAATCTGCTGAATCCTTCCAGAGGCGCGCTCAATACGGTGCTGGTACAGTGGGGAATTCTGGAGAAGGGAATCGACTTCATATCCAATGAGAAGTATTTCCGGCCGATCATCATTCTGACGCAGATCTGGAAGGGCATCGGTTGGGGCTCTATCATTTATCTGGGCGTTATCGTATCCATCGATCAGGAGCTGTATGAGGCGGTTGAGATCGACGGAGGACGGAGACTGGCTAAGATCCGTTATGTGACCTGGCCGTTCCTGAAGCCCACATTCGCGATTCTGTTTATCATGGAATGCGGTAAGATCATGTCCGGCGGCGACACCTTCGATCAGGTGTATGTATTCGGCAATACGCAGAACCGTGCGGTATCGGATATTTTGGATTTGTATATCAACCGGGTGGGTCTGGAACAGGGACGATACTCTTACGCGACGGCGGCCAACCTATTCAAGTCAGTGATCAATGTGATTTTGTTGCTAACTGCCAATAAGATCAGTAATCGGCTGACAGAACAGTCGCTGTTTTAGGAGGTACCCTGATGAAGAAGAGAAAAAGGCTGGATGCATTCGAAGTTGTAAATTATATCTTTTTGACGCTGCTAATCATCATCATTGTATATCCGTTCGTCTATGTCGTTGTCAATTCCTTTAACGCGCTGAGCAGCCACAGGCCTTCCTTTTTCTGGCCGGAGCAGCCAACGCTCCTGACATATCAGACGGTATTCCGTGACGGATCGCTCTTAAGCGCGTTTCTGGTTTCTGTCTGCCGAACTGTAGCGGGAACGGTTTACACACTGGCAGTCACCTCTATGTGTTCTTACGCGATGAGTAAGAAGTACCTGAAGTTCCGGACGATCTACATGGTGCTTTTTACCATCCCCAGCTTCTTTAACGGCGGTATGGTTCCGGTTTACCTGAACCTCCGCAACCTGGGACTGCTGGATACGTTCTGGATCTACATACTTCCCGCGGGATTCTCATTTTTCTATATGGTATTGATGGTCTCCGCGTTCCGGGCAATTCCGGAATCTCTGGAGGAGGCGGCGCTGATCGATGGCGCGGGATTCTTCCAGGTATTTATCAAGATCATTCTGCCGGTATCCCTGCCTACGATGGCGACCGTCGCGTTGTATGCGGCAGTAGGCCAGTGGAACGCATGGTATGATACGATGTTCTACACCAATAAAAAATCCTTGCAGACATTGTCTTCAGTATTGATGAGAATCGTCAGAGAGAACAATCTGGGAGACATGAACTCGGAACTGACCTCCGATATGGAGAACCGATCGTTCAATCCGGAAGGTATCAAGATGGCGACGATGGTCGTTTCTGTTCTGCCGATTATCTTTATCTATCCCTTCCTGCAGAAGTATTTTGTCAAGGGAATCATGGTTGGATCTATTAAGGGGTAAACCTTATAGAATAAACAAAAGGAGGAAGTAGTATTATGAAAAAGTTCAGAAAAATCGCGGCGCTTCTGTGCGCGCTGGCGGTTCTGGCATCCGCATTTGGCTGTGCCAAGGGCGGCGACAACTCTTCTACGCAGCAGCAGTCTAGCGCAGCGGAGCAGTCCAAAGCGGAACAGGAATCCTCGCAAGAGGAGAAGGATGTCAAGGAAGGCAACAGCTGGGAATGGGAAAATGGAACCCCGGTGACATTGAGCTATTTCTATGATAAGCTGGTTCCGACAGCCAACTTTGACAAGTATTGGGGTAAGGACTATGTCAGCCAGAAGATCATCGAGGATACCGGCATCAACCTGGAATTCCAGTTCCCGCCGGATAACTCCCACAGCAAACTGCAGGTTCTGATCGCGGGCGGTAATCTTCCGGACATGATGATGTCGGATTATCGTAACGCGGTGGTTCAGAATCTGGCACCCAATGACAGAATCTGGGCGATCAACGAATTGGAAGAAGAGTACGCGCCTGGCTTCATTGAGAGAAATCTGGGCAACCACATCGTTCTGAGTCAGCGTATGGGCTGGAACAGCATGAATGTATACGGTATTCCCAATGCGTTCTATTCAGAGGCAATGCTGCAGAATGACGGCCTGGTTAAGAATAGACAGGGCGTTGCGGTAATTGAGCAGATCTATAAGGAACTGGGTTCTCCGGACACGACGACACTGGATGGTTTCCTGAATCTTCTGCGTGCCGTAAAGGAGAAGTATCCGGATATGATTCCGGCGCAGGCTTCCCGTAATAACGGTAAGGACGCGGACGGCAACCTTCGTCTGATCTACAAGCTGTTCCCGATGTTCGACCTGGGCGGCCGCTATGACAAGATCGACGGCAAGTACGTCAAGTATTGGTACAGCCCCAAGTATCTGGATCTTCTGAAGTTTGTCAACACCCTGTACAATGAGGGACTGATCGACCCGACAGAGTTCACCGATTCCGGTGAGCAGCTGCAGGCGAAAGAGTTCTCCGGTATGCTTTTCGCGGATATGAACCAGGATTCCAACAATATTGACTGGTTCAATGGAGAACTGCAGAAGCTGCATCCGGAATGGAACTTCGTTATGATTGAGGCTCCCAGCGCATATGCGGATACGCCTTACGGTGCGGACAGTATCAATGGCGGTGTAGGCGCTGAGACGGTGACAATGATCACCAAGAGTGGACAGTATCCGGGCCGCTGCCTGCAGTTGATGGACTATCTGCTGCAGGAAGACACCCAGCTGATTTTGGAGTATGGTATCGAAGGAAAGTCCTGGGACTACAACGATCAGGGTATTCCGGAACTGTATCCGGAAGTTTCCGGCGCGGAAGACGACGTGAAGAAGGGCGTATATGGCGCGCAGGCATACTGGCTGTTCGGAAACGAGGATGTGGACGCACTGACGGAGAAGTTTGGAGTATCCGATGCTGAGGTTCGCAGCCTGGAGATCGCTTCCAAGTATTACAAGGATCTGACCTTCTACAGCGGCGCAGAGTCTTACGCGGCTGACAGCGAAGAGATCAAGATCTTTGCCAGCGTCAAGGAGTACTACGAAGTACAGGTAATGAAGATCATCACCTGCGCTCCGGAAGACGTTGAAAAGCTGTATAACGAAATGATCCAGACCATCGACAGTATGGGTCAGGATAAGTTGAACGAGCAGATTAATGATTTCTTCCAGAATAAGGACCAGAGAATCGCTCAGTACAGCGCAGATCTTAAGTAAGAGAAAAACGGTAAATTTGCGGTTCGCGGCCTCTTTGGAGACTGCGGACCGTAATGTCTAGGAGAGGGCAAAGGGTCATGTATAAATTGATGCTTGTGGATGATCAGCGGATCATCATGGAGGGGATCGTTAAGCTCATCCAGCAGATGAATCTGCCCTTTGATCAGTTTGTCTTTGCCGAGAACGGGAGTCAGGCGCTGGAGATGCTGGAGACAGAGAATCCGGACGCGGTAATTACTGATATTCGGATGCCGGTGATGGATGGGTTGGAAATGGCCCGCAGGATTCGGGCCCGTAAGGATGAGTTCCGTGAGATGCCGATCCTGATTCTGACCGGGTATGACGAATTCGAATATGCCAGGCAGGCAATTACACACAAGATCCTTTTTTATTTGCTCAAGCCGGTCAGTAAAGACGAGTTGTATGCCAGCTGCCGGATGATGATGGATATGCTGGAAGAACGGCGCAGTCAAATGAATGACCGGGTTTCCAGAATGAACTTCCGGGAGCATGTGATTCGTGATACTTTGCACTGGTCAGACAGCGGCCCGGCGCCGGAGCGTCATCCGGAAGGAATGCTATTGGTGCAGATTCGCACAGAAGGGGATCGGAAAAGCTTTTACCAAAGGGCCGGAGAGCTGAGAGAGACATTGAAGGAAAGACTCTACGCAGCCTATATCCGGGATACAGAGGTCTATTTTCTCCTGACAGGGACGGAGTTCACGGAAGAAGTGCAGGGGATGGAGATCAATCTGAGCAAGCCCTTTTTTGATCTGGCGGATTTGCCGGAGGCGGTGAGACAGATTTATCAGGTCCATCTGCGGAGAGAAAGCCTGCAGGGACAGAGAATCTTGTCCTTTTCGGACATTCAGAACGCAAAAAGTATATTGCCGCTGGTGGATCTGTCGGATATGCGCCAACTGTGGAACGCAATGGAACAGGGAGAGCAGGAGACAGAACAGGCTCTTGCGGCACTGCATCAGGAGATCCTGAAAAAGTCCAAACACAGCCGCTCAGAAGCGTCTGCCCTGTATACGGTGGTTTGTATGGAGATTTACAAACGGTATTTCAGTATTCCGCTGGCCAGAGAGTGTCAGGATGAGTTTGATTTATTGCTGCACAGCGGCGCGATGTTTATACAGGAAGAACCGGAAAAGATTCGGCAGGCGGTGACGAGAGCGGTGTGCCGGATCAGTGAAAAGCTGGGAAAGAAACAGGAGGAAAACATCATCCTCAAAGCCAAGAAGCTCATTCATGAGCGGCCGGAATGGTCGCTGAACGAGCTGGCGGAAGCGCTGCATATCAGCAGCGGATATCTGAGTACGCTGTATCATAAGGAGACTGGCAAGCCTCTGGGAGATACGCTGATTCAGGAGAGAATTCTCAAAGCGTGTAATCTGTTGTGTACCACCCGGTATACGGTGGAGCAGATTGCGCGGCAGGTAGGGTATACGAGTGAGAAGCACTTTTTTGTAGTATTCAAGAAGAATATGGGAGTTTCACCGGCACGGTATAGAAAAGAACATCATTTATCAGGGGTTTAATTATGTATCAGATACTACCACCGGAAGACCGTTGGATTACAGATCTGCAGACAGGACAGAAGATTCATCAGCTGACATCCCACGCATCGATTCAGCACCATCCTTTTTTTCTGTCGCCGGCCTGGGACGATTCAATGCAGCATATCGCGGTCGTATCCGATCGTACCGGACACAATCAGCTCTATTTATGCCGAACTTCGGATTACGCGCTGATTCGTATCAGTGACGTAGAGGAAGTGGATGAATGGACGGTCCATCCTTCGCGAGACGGACGGTATATCTATTATCATGGAGATGCCAAGGCGATTCGGACGGAATGCAGTACCGGAAAGAGCGAAGTGCTTCTGACGGAAGAAGAAGCGTCAAGGCTCTGCGGCGGTGTCGGAAAGGCTGTATTTCCGACGGGCAGAACAACGGCGTTAAGTAAGGATGACCGCTACTGGGCGATTCGCGCACAGCAGGACGGCCGTTTTCATGTGCTGGTTTACGATACAGAACGGGAGATCTGGAAAAAGGAATGGGAAGCGGCAGAGGTATCCCATATGCAGTTCTGCCCGGATGCGTCTGAATACCTCTTTTGCGCAGGAACGCTTCAGGACCGGGTTTGGGTGCTGGATCGGCGTACAGGGGAGGGCCGCAGAGTCTATAAGAGAAATGCGGCGGCTAAGCAATGGATTACGCACGAAACATGGATTCCGGGAACGATGGAGCTGTCTCTGGTGGATTGGCCCCATGGAATTCTGGCTGTTCATTGTGAGACTGGAAAGGTCAGAAGAATTGCGGACTTTAATGCATGGCACGCGATCAGCAATGAACAGGGCACGATGATGGCGGCTGATACGAACTTCCCGGATGTGGGAATCCGCCTGCTGGATCCCAGAAGCAATACCGGAGCGTATCGGACACTGTGTTATCCGAGAGCCAGCTGTATGGGAGAGCATTGGAATGGTCCCTTCCCGTATGATGACGGTCCGGTTCAGGTCTATGCGCCGCAGTACACGCATCCGCATCCGAGGTTCAGCCCGAATGGGCAGAGCGTTCTCTATACATCGGACTGTACAGGGTACGCGCAGATTTATGTGATCGATCTTACAGAAAGTCTCAATATATAAAAATATAGAAAAAAGAAAAAGGGGGCACACATTATGTTAGTTCCGGAAAAACCAGTAAGAGTAGCGCTGATCGGAGCAGGGCACCGTTCCAACCGAATCTATAAACCGCTTTTTCCAGGGCTGAAGCCTTGGATTGAGGTAGTAGCGGTCTGCGATCCGGTGAAAGAGCACGCGGACAGCATGGCAGAAGCACTGGGAGCCAAGGCGTATTATCAGATTCAGGACCTGGTAGCTCAGGAGGAGATTGAGGCGGCAATCGTGGTTGTGCCGATCCCGCTGCATCATCCGTATTCGGTATATCTTTCCGAGCATAAGATTCATACACTGGTGGAGACAAGCTGGTGCGCTACGCTGAGTCAGGCACGGGCGATGATTGACGCCGCCAAGCGTAACGGCGTGTATACGCGGGTGGCAGAGAACTTCTTCCGGTATCCGATCGACCGTTTTGCGCAGACTTTGCGGGATTCCGGGTATATCGGAGATATTAAGCGGATCTTCTCATATAATGACCATACCGGATATCACAGCAATTCCCGCTGGTTGGTTTTTGCTAAAGAGTATCCGGACTGGGTCTCGGCAACCAATCATACGATGGATGTTATGCCGGGATACCAGATTCCGGAGCGTTATATTGAACAGGAGACCTTCCGCTCCCGGTTCATTCATTTCCCAAGCGGGCTGATGGTAATCGATCAGGCGGCAAATATCAAGGGAATGCTCGGAAGACATGTCCGTCCCGGCTATACAGAGTGGCAGGGATACCGCGGCACCCTGGTGCAGGAGGGCGGCCGGTATGAAGCGCCTACACACTATTTCCTTGATAACAACAAGAGAGTGGAAGTAGGACGCGGCGTCCATCCGGATTGGGAAGCAGAGGTTCGGTGCAGTGTCTATGAGGACACCAAGGTCTTTTCTGAGGAGGAAAAGCCGGTCCATCCCAATTATATCTCCAAAGTAGAACGCTACTATGATGATGATTTTAACTGGATGGGAATTCGGGCTTTTACACCGGAGGGCGTGATCGACTATAAGAATCCGATCCAGATCGGTGTCAAGAGTGAGAACTATTATCCGGAATACGGAATTGCCGTAGCCGGACACATGATTGATTTCGCACTGCAGATTCGTGGATTGGCAGATTCGGAGTTTAATGAAGAAGACGCTTATATGTCCATGATGATAGAGATGTGCGCAAGAGAATCCGCATTGCATGACGGTCAGCACATTAAGCTGCCTTATGAAGGAGAACTTGAGATCGATTCCTTAATCATAAAAAAGATGAGAGAGGAATACGGCCGCGATCCGCTGGATGTAGAAGCGATGATGGCGTATATTCATCAAAAACCATAAAAGATAGGTAACATGTGACATTTCCTTATACCCAAAACTCTGGTACACCCAGGAGCCTTAGGCTCTTAGGTGTACC
>CAVGBV010000082.1:2161-9415 GCA_963627615.1 Alloprevotella sp. | reverse complement strand
GATGTATACTAAGGTATCGACTGATATGAACTTTGTAGGACGAGAGGAAGAAGTCCTGAAGTTCTGGAAAAAAGAAGACATCTTTGAAGAGAGCATCAAACAGCGCGAGGGGGCGCCGACCTATACGTTTTACGACGGACCTCCGACGGCAAACGGACGGCCGCATATCGGCCATGTGCTGACCCGCGCGATCAAGGACATGATCCCGCGGTATCAGACCATGAAGGGCAACAAGGTGCTTCGTAAAGCCGGTTGGGATACGCACGGCCTGCCGGTAGAACTGGAAGTAGAGAAGGCGCTGGGCCTGAATGGTAAGGAACAGATTGAGACCTACGGTATGGAGCCGTTCATCCAGAAGTGCAAGGAGAGCGTCTGGAAGTATAAGGGCATGTGGGAAGAGTTCTCGGATAAGGTCGGCTTCTGGGCGGATATGAAGGATCCCTACATCACCTACGACAATCAATATATTGAGTCCATGTGGTGGGCGCTGAAGAAGCTGTGGGACGAGGGCTTGCTCTATAAGGGACACAAGATCGTTCCTTATTGCCCGCGCTGCGGTACGTCGCTGGCCAGTCATGAGGTGGCGCAGGGGTATAAGGATGTAGAGGAAGAGACCGTATATGTACGCTTCCGTGCCAAGAATCAGGAGAACACCTATTTCCTGGCCTGGACAACAACGCCCTGGACACTGCCGTCCAATGTGGCGCTGTGCGTCAATCCGGTTCTGGATTATGTAAAGGCCAAGCAGGGGGATGTCTATTACTATCTGGCAGAAGGAATGCTGGAGACTGTACTGGGCGAAGATTATGAAGTGATAGAGCGGTATACCGGCAAGGAGCTGGAGTATCTGGAATATGAGCCGCTGTTTCCTTTTGCGAGTGCCGAGAAAAAGGCATGGTATGTGACTTGTGCCGATTATGTCGCATTGGGAGAAGGCACGGGAATCGTTCATATCGCGCCGGCTTTCGGTGAGGACGATGCCAAGGTAGGTCACAACTACGATTTACCGTTTGTACAGATGGTAGACGCCAAGGGCAATCTGTCCGGCGGTACCTATTGGGACGGCACATTTGTGAAAAAGGCGGATCCGGAGATCATCCAGTGGCTCAAGGAGAACGGCAAGCTCTACAAGAGTCAGCGGTATACGCATTCTTATCCGCACTGCTGGCGCTGCGGTACGCCGCTGTTGTATTACGCCAAGGATACCTGGTTCATCGCGATGACCAAGGTAAGAGACCGTTTGATTGCTAACAACAATACGGTAAACTGGATTCCCAAGTCCATCGGTGAGCGGCGTTTCGGTGACTGGCTGGAGAATGTGGTGGATTGGGGTCTGTCCCGTGACCGGTACTGGGGAACTCCTCTGAATATCTGGGAGTGCTCCTGCGGACACAGAGAATCGATCGGAAGCATCGCTGAGCTGAAGGAAAAGGGACAGGATGTTCCGGAGAATATCGAACTGCATCGTCCTTATGTGGACCGCATCCTGCTGAAGTGCCCCAAGTGCGGCGGACAGATGAAGCGCGTCCCCAACGTAATCGACTGTTGGTTTGATTCCGGTTCCATGCCTTTTGCACAGTGGCATTATCCTTTTGAAAATGAAGAGATCTTCAAGGAGAATTTCCCGGCAGACTTTATCAGCGAGGCTGTAGATCAGACCCGCGGATGGTTTTATACATTGATGGCAATCTCTACGGTGCTGTTCGACCAGGCGCCTTATAAGAATGTCATCGTACTGGGACTGGTGCAGGATGAGAACGGTCAGAAGATGAGCAAATCCAAGGGAAACGCTGTGGATCCTATGGAGATGCTGAATAAATTCGGCGCGGACGCGATCCGTTGGTACTTCTACACCAACAGTGCGCCGTGGCTGCCGAGCCGTTTCTATGAGGCTGCGGTTACCGAGTGCCAGAGAAAATTCCTGGGAACGCTGTGGAATACTTACGCGTTCTATGTACTGTATGCGGAGATCGATCAGTTTGATCCGACGAAGTATACATTGGATGACAAGAGCCTGTCCATCATGGACCGTTGGCTTCTGTCCCGCCTGAACACACTGATCCGCACGGTGGATGACCACTTGGGCAATTACCGCATTCCGGAGGCAGCCAAGGCTCTGGAAGATTTTGTGGACGAGCTGAGCAACTGGTATGTACGCCGCGGCCGTGAGAGATACTGGGGCAAGGAGATGACGCAGGACAAGATCAACGCCTATATGACGCTGCATCAGGCCCTGGTGAGCGTTGCCAAGCTGGCGGCTCCCATGATTCCTTTTATGTCCGAGCAGATCTACCGCAATCTGGTGGCCGGGTTGGATCCGGCTGTGCCCAAGAGTGTGCATCTGTGTGATTATCCGGTATGCGACGAGAGCAAAATTGATCCGGCGCTGGAGGATGCGATGGAGGAGGTCCTGGAGATCGTTGTAGCAGGACGGGCCTGCCGCAACAACGCTGCCATCAAGAACCGTCAGCCGATCGGACGGATGTATGTCAAGTCGCCCAAGACGGCGCTGACAGAGGAATATGCCGAGATCATCCGAGAAGAGCTGAATGTCAAGGAGATTGTATTTACTCAGGATGTAAGAGACTTTACGACCTATACCTTCAAGCCGCAGCTGCGGACCGTCGGTCCCAAATACGGCAAGCTTCTGGGCAAGATCCGTCAGGCTCTGACCGTTTTGGACGGAAATGAAGCGATGGATACACTTAAAGAAGGCAAGGATCTGGTGCTGACTTTGGATGGTACAGAAGTAGTGCTCAGCGAAGCGGATCTTCTGATCGAGTCTGCCCATAAGCCTGGTTTTATGGCAGAGACAGAGGGCGAGCTGACCGTAGTTCTGGATACCAATCTAAGTGAAGAGCTCTTGGAAGAGGGCTTTGTACGCGAAGTCATCAGTAAGCTGCAGACAATGCGTAAAGAGGCCGGATTTGAAGTGACAGACCATATTCTGGTATATTATGCGGGCAGCGAGAAGGCAGAGAGCCTGATCGGAGCCAACAGCGCCCTGATCGCGTCGGAAGTACTGGCTGAAGAGGTCGGTAAGAAGGAGCTGGGCGACGGAGCGTATGCGAAGGAGTGGAATGTAAACGGCGAGCAGGTAAGCTTTGCCGTGAAGCGCCTGTAAACGCGGCCGGAGGGAGGATTCTTATGAAAAAGGTCCTGTGTGTGCTTATGTGCATGGTTTGCCTGACGGGAGTTATGGGCTGCGGCGGTTATAAAGACGCCAGTTCGGATATTCCGGCCAATTGGCCCACATATGCGGTCTCCGGCATGACCTTTTCCTGTGAGGCAGGATGGGAAGCGGCGGATATCTCCGGGTTTGAAGACGCGGCGGTACAGCCTTTTCAGCTGCTGGGAACAACGGATCGGGTGCAATGGGTCAATTGTCTGGCCAGCCCGGAGTGGCAGACCAAGACGCGCGATTTCCTCGCGATTTCCTATCAGCAGTTCCAGGGCACGGTAGAGGATTCTGTACTGGAGGAAATGCTGGTAGGGCTTTCCGACATAAAGGCAGCGTTTGTATCAGTCAATATGACGACTTCGGTACTGTCCAGCCCGTCGATTGCGAGGTATGGCAAGAATACGGCATTGACCTTTGCGTGCCGTTTTACGCTGGAAGACGGAACGCAGATGATTGTACGGGTAGGTCTGGTGCCGCATGGCGACAGACTGTATCAGTTCCATTATGTGGATTATCAGATGCAGGAAAACAGCCAATTCCTGGCGCAGGTACTGACGAGCCTGCAGTGGAATTAAGACTCCAAAATAAAACAGGGCATATACACCCGACGGGTGTGTATGCCCTGCCTATTTAAAATGAAAAGGGACGGAGGTCACCTACAGAATGATTCAACTCATAGAGAGAAAGCCATTGGGAAACGCTCAGAAGATTTTTACGGTAGCGGAAGCGGAAAAGGCGGCGGCATTTCATCGGACTTTGCCGTCATATAGGCCTACCCCGCTTGTCGCGCTGAAGGATCTCGCAGGGCTATTGGGAGTATCAGATATCTATATAAAGGATGAGAGCCAACGATTTGGACTCAACGCGTTTAAGGCGCTGGGAGGCAGCTATTGCATTCAGCGCTGTATGGAACAGAAACAGCAGAACTGTACTTTTGTTGCGGCAACGGACGGCAACCACGGACGTGGAGTGGCGTGGGCAGCACAGAGGCTGCATCAGGAATGCGTGATTTATCTGCCGAAGGGGAGTTCCATAGAACGTTTGTCCAACATTCAGAAGCTGGGAGCCAAGGCAAGCATCACGGAATGGAATTATGACGACACGGTACGTTATGCAAGACGGCAAGCGGAAGAGAACGGATGGCTCCTGATACAGGATACCTCATGGGAGGGCTATGAACAGATTCCAACCTGGATTATGCAGGGGTATACGACGATGGGTATCGAGCTGACCCATCAACTTCCCAAGAAGCCTACGCATATCTTTTTGCAGGCCGGTGTGGGAGCGATGGCAGGGGCGATGTGCGGATTTTTTACAGATTACTATGGAGAGGATGCTCCTAAGATTATTATTGTGGAAGCGGATCAGGCGGATTGTATATATCGGACAGCCCTCAGGGACGACGGAGAACTCCATTCTGTCGGTGGGGCGTTGGCGACGATGATGGCAGGGTTGGCATGCGGGGAACCCTGCGGTATCGGTTGGCAGCAGATACGCTCTGCCGCCAGGTATTATGCCTCTGTACCAGATACCATTGCGGCCATAGGAATGCGTGTGCTGGGAAATCCTTGTGGACAGGATGAAAGGATCCAGTCTGGGGAGAGCGGAGCAGTAACCTGCGGACTACTTTATGAGTTGATGCGTAATATGAAATACAGTGAGGAGAGGAAGCTTCTGGGGCTTGACAAGGATGCAAGGATCCTGTGTTTGTCTACGGAAGGGGCCACGGATCTCGCGCACTACCAAAAAGTTGTCTGGGACGGAGAAGAATAAAATCAAGAAAAAGGCCGACAAAAATACGGATTCAATCGTTATATATACAGGAGGGAAGATATATGCCGGGAGATTCGCAGTATGCGGGCGGCTGGTTTGAGGCATTCTACGAACGAAACTACAGGCTGGTGTACAGACTTTGCTTTACTTATATGAAAAATCAGGCCGAGGCGGAAGACTGTACAGAGGATGTGTTTGTCAAGGTGTTGACGGGTAACTTTTCCTTTAACGATGAGGATCATGAGAAAAAATGGTTGACGATAACAGCGATCAATCTCTGTAAGGATCGGTTGAAACACTGGTGGCACAGGCAGGTGACATCCATTGATGAGGAACCGGAGATTCCGGTGGAGAATGCCATGCCGATAGACGAGACCCTGGAGGCCGTCAGAAAATTGCCCGTAAAATATAAAGATGTCATCTATCTGCATTATTATATGGATTATAAGACAGATGATATTGCCGTTATGCTTAAGAAACCGCCGTCCACCATCCGCAATCACCTGCGGGAAGCAAGGGAATTGCTGCGACGGCAGATAGGAGGGGTTGAGCCGTGAGTGAACAGAAAATCAAAAAGGCCATCGATGCCATTGAGCCGGAAGACGGCGCGAAAGAGCGGATGCATCAGAATATTATGAGAAAAGCGGCTGCGCAAACGGAACAGCCTAGAATTCGATGGGGACGATATGCACTGCCGATGGCCGCCTGTTTCTGCCTGATTGTGATCGGCCTTTTCCGTTTTCTTCCTGTGGGGCCGTCGCAGGATCCTGCGGAAGGCGGTATGTTGGGAGGCAATCCATTTGTAGAAGTAGAGAGCGCGGAAGCGTTCCGGGAGATCGGTATTACATTGGATGCGCCCGTAGGGGCGCAGGAGGTTTCTTACGCGCTGATTGACGGTGAGATCGCGGAGGTTCGGTTCAGGCTGGATGGTAAGAGCTATCTTGCGCGGGCTTCGGCACAGGAGGGAGATTTCTCCGGACTCAGCGGCACGGAGCTTTCGCAGGAAATTGTGGACGCCCGGACCAATGCCAGGCTGCTTGAGATGCAGACAACCGATATGACGTATCAAAAATTGATCTGGACCAATGGAAAAATCAATTATTGTCTGTATGGTACGGACGGTGCGGACAGGAATCAAGTTCTATCGGCCTATGAGGTCCTGAAAAAATAATTTCAAAAATGTCGGGAGAAATTCAAATTTCTTCCGACATTTTTGTTTTCTCAGTCGTTATATATACGGAAGCAGGAGATGGCGCTGCAGCGTACGAGCAGCGCCGGCTGCTGCCACCATATCAATTGTTAAAGGAGTATAGAACGATGAAACGAATGACACTGATTTTCCTGTCCCTTATGATGGTGTTTAACCTTGCGGCATGCGGTGCCAATGATAAAAAGACGACGGAGGTTGACAGCGATAGTATCACTGTTACCCCGGCTGAGATTGAGCAGAAGATCGCCGATGCCATCGGCAAGGACAATGATCTCTGCGATACAGAGATTGAAAAGGAATGGCTGCAAAATAGTTACCAGCTGGATCTCAGCAAGGTTGAGAGTTATGTCGCTAAGCAGAATTCTATTTCCAGTGTGAATCTGGATACGGTCATCATCCTGAAGACCAAGGACGGATATGCGGATGAGGCGGTGAGTCTGCTCAATGACAGTTTTTCGCAGACGGTTAGCTATATCCGGCAGTATCCTTTTGGAACGGCGAAGGTCCTGAATGCCCGGCTTTATCGGAATGGCAACTATGTGATCTATATTATCGCCGGAGCGTCCTATGACGGTGAGGATGCGGAGGAGGAAGCGAAGCTGGCGGCTTCGGAGTATGCCAAGATCGATGAGGCGGTCCAGAGTGTATTCGGGACGCTGCCGGAGAATCTGGCCGTTGTTCCAGAGGAATAAGCCATGGTGTTCTCAAGGCTGACATTTCTCCAGTGTTTTTTGCCCTGCGTGCTGCTGGTATATTTTCTCGTCCCGAAACGGGCGAAAAACACGGTTCTTTTTGTGTTTAGCCTGTTATTTTACGCGTGGGGCGAACCGGTTTATGTCGGACTGATGATCTTCTCTACCGTACTCGACTATAGCTGCGGCCGGACGGTGGAGAAGTATCGGGGAACGTCCAAGGCCAAAATCGCTCTGCTGATCTCCGTGGTCATCAATCTGGGTCTTCTGGGTTTCTTTAAATACACGGATTTCTTTATCCGTACGATCAACAGTGTTTTTGGGTGTGGCATTCCTCTTTTGCATCTGCCTCTGCCGATCGGTATCTCCTTCTATACCTTCCAGACCATGAGCTATAC
>CAVGBV010000082.1:0-2087 GCA_963627615.1 Alloprevotella sp. | reverse complement strand
TTTCCGCATGGCTCGGTATTCTTGCCTTTGCCTTTCAGATCTATTTTGACTTCTCCGGTTACTCGGATATGGCCATTGGTCTCGGGAAAATGTTTGGATTTGATTTTCTTGAGAACTTTGACCATCCCTATTGTTCGAAAAGTGTTACGGAATTTTGGAGGCGATGGCATATCTCTATGGGAACCTGGTTCCGGGATTATGTGTATATCCCATTGGGCGGGAACCGAAGAGGTCTGGCGGTTCAGCTTCGCAATATTGCCATTGTATGGCTGCTCACTGGCTTTTGGCACGGAGCCAGCTGGAACTATGTGCTTTGGGGCATGTTTTACGGCGGAATCCTGATCTTCGAGAAGTTTTTCCTGCTCAATCGGCTGAAGAAAGCGCCTGTACTTGTCAGGCATATATATACGCTGCTCTGTGTGATGGTGGGATGGGTGCTGTTTGCGTATGAGGATATCGGCAAGGGCTGGACCTTTTTGAAGGCGATGTTTGGCGGAGCGGCTCTTTGCAGCAGTACGGCCATGTATCAGCTCCTGTCCTATCTGCCGCTGCTGGTGCTGTGTGCTATTGCGGCGACACCATTGGCAAGCAGGATCTACCGTAAGCTCAGTGATCGATGCGGCGCCGGTCTGGCGACAGCGGCGGATGTGACGGGGCTTATAGCGATCGCCGGTCTCGCAGTGGCGTTTCTCATCAGCGGTTCTTATAATCCGTTTCTGTATTTTCGCTTTTAAGGAGGAAAAGGCATGAGAAATAAAATCATCACACTGTTTTTTTGCCTGATGCTGGCAGCGGCCACAATCGCGGGCTTCCTTGTGCCGGATCAATATTATTCCGAAAGCGAAAAGCGGATACTAACACAAAAGGACGCCGTCTCACTCGCAGACTTCCCGAGCGGCAAAATGGGAACAGAGGTTGAAAGCTATCTATCCGATCAATTCCCTCTCCGGGATGGATGGATCACTGTCAAGACGCTGGTGGAGCGCCTCTGTGGGAAAACAGAGATTTCGAATGTCTATTTCGCCAGGGACGGATATCTGATCGATACCTTTACGGAATATGACTCGAAACAATTTTCATCTAACATAGAAGCTCTCGTCAAGCTGTCGGAGGCGCTGCAGGCGGACGGCGTTCCGATGCAGGTCATGCTCGTCCCGACAGCGGCGCAGATTCTCGCCGATAAGCTGCCTGCCTATGCGCCGAATCTTGATCAAAAGGCTTTGCTTGACTACGCGGCGGCGCAGGGGCTGGATACGGTGGATGTGTTCGATATCCTTTCGGAACACAAGGATGAATACATCTATTATAAAACGGATCATCACTATACGAGTCTTGGCGCGTATTACTGCTATGCCGCGTGGATGCAGGCGCAGAAAAGAGTGGCGGAGCCTCTTTCGGCCTGGCAGAGCCAGGTGTTATGCGATGACTTTCGCGGCACGACCTACAACAAAGTGAACGATCCTTTTGCTGCCTATGATACTATTACGGCCTACTACAAAACACTGAGCCATGCCGTCAGCTATAACGGAGGAAGTTATGTGACGGACAGTATCTATGAACGGAAGTATCTCCGCGGTAAGGATCCGTATGCCGCTTTTCTGAACTCAAACCAGTCTGTTACGGTTGTCTCGGGCGGCGGCGAGGGGAAGCTTTTGATTCTCAAGGATTCCTATGCCAATTGTTTCGCACAGTTTGTGATCGATGATTATGAAGAAACCCATCTCATCGATTTGCGGTTCTTCAGAGAATCCGTTTCTGATTATATTGCGGAAAACGGTATTACACAGGTTCTGGTGCTGTATAACATCCCAAACTTTGCGCAGGATGTGGCATTGGCCAAGACACTTCGGTAAATAAAATAACACATTTTTCTTTTTATCCGGATCACCCCCTCTGCCCAATATTTTATGATTGCAAAATATTCAGAATAGTGATACAATATCTCTCGTAAGGAGGGATATTGTTGTTTCCCGTAATTTATTTTCTATTCGTTACCGCCAAGTGCCTCTCGTATGGTTCCTGGAGCTTATCTCGCAAGCGCCACACCAACGGGCATATGTATTATTATAAGCAGACCGCCGATAAGA
>CAVGBV010000081.1:1243-9535 GCA_963627615.1 Alloprevotella sp. | reverse complement strand
GAGTTTTCAGATCAAAGAAGGAGAGATCTATGGACTTTTGGCCCCCAATGGCGCGGGTAAGACAACGGTGATCAAAACGATTGTAGGGCATTTGCGTCCCACTTCCGGGAGTATACGGATCAGCAGTTATGATGTGCAGAAGGAATTTGCCGACGCGATTGATTTTGTAGGAGCCGTCGTTGAATATCCGATGCATTATGAACATATGACAGGATATCAGAATCTGAAGCTAACCGCCAATATGTACCCGGAGGTGAGCGAGGAGCGCATCGAAGAAGTGATCGATCTGGTCGGACTCAATTCCTGGATTCAGCAGCCGGTGCATAAATACTCGTTGGGAATGCGTCAGAGATTATCCCTCGCTCAAAGTATCATGAACTATCCGCAGCTTCTGCTTCTGGATGAGCCTATGAATGGGCTGGACCCTTTGGGAATGAAGGACCTGCGCAATATGCTGCAAAGCCTCGCGGCCAACGGAATGGCGATTCTGATTTCCAGCCATATTCTGGAGGAGATGGATCTTTTGTGTGATCGGATCGGTATCCTGTCTCATGGATATCTGATCGCAGAGCGTGAGATGGAAGAACTGCATCATGCCAAGGTGCCGGTCTATGAGATCCACGTCAACGACGCGGAGGAAGCGTTACGGTCTTTGCATGAGAATTATGGAGAAGAGGTCAAGGCGGAAGAGACTGTCGCCGGGACTTTGGAGGTTCAGACCGCTTTGATTACGGCGGCGCAGCTGAACCGTACTCTCGTGCAGAGCGGCGTAGATGTTGAAGAGATCCATGAGAAAAAGCAATCGCTGGAGGAACTGTATCTTCAGTTGACCGGAGGTGCCGAAATTGAATAAATTGATATTAAATGAATGGATGAAGCTCTTTTCCAGAAAAAGAGTGATTGTGATGGTAGTATTAGCGCTCCTCTCCGGCCTGGTTTCGATGGCGGTGCTGAAGGTCAGTGACAATCAGACCCATGTCAGCTGGCAGGAGAGCTATCAGGAGGAGATCGATTTTTACAATCGGCAGATCGCGAGTTTCCCGGAGTTTGACGCACAGGAGTGGGAAAACGAAACCTCCTACAGAGCGGATCTGATGCGCTGGAACAATCAGATTCAGAAGTATCAGTTCTATCTGGACAATCAGATCCCAAACTGGGATTGGAGACTGGAAGTCCTGGAACAGTATTTTAACAACCTTCTGTTGATGGACTGCGTCCGGGCCGGATGGAACACAGACGATCTGAACCGGTATTTTGGATACGCTACGGATATCGACCTTACGCAGGTGGAAGCGCAGAATGAATCCCTGATGGTCTATGTGCTGAATAACGATTACCTTACTTACAATAAGGAACAGCTCCAGGCCGCAGAAGAGTATCTGAGAACGCTGCAGGAGATGCCCTGGGTAGAGAACGCCGATAAAACGATCGCTCTGGCGGAAAATGATGTCCAGATGTGGGAGAGCTATGTGCAGTACAATGCGGCTCCTTATGCCAGAGATAACTGGATGAGCGTGGCGATTCAGAGAATTCATCATAATCAGGAAGTTTATATCGAGAACTCGCACCTGTCTCCGGAGGATCCCATGCGTGACGAGGAGCATGCGGAGGAACTGCAGAGTATTCTAGACAGCGCCCAGGCGGCGGTAGCCAAGGATCGGTTCGCTTTGGAGAATCATGTGGCGTCATACGATATTGAGATGGAAGTCTATACGGAACACAGCACATACATCGATTTTCTGGATCTCTCCGTATGGAGCAGTCTGATTCTGGTTCTTCTGGGAATTGTTCTTGCTGCCTTTCTCGTCGCAAGTGAGTATCGTTATGATACGATCAAGCAGCTGGTGATCTACCCTTATAAGAGGAGTAAAATCCTGGCGGCCAAATTCCGCGCGGTGGATCTGCTGTTGCTGATGATGTGTATCGTACTCTTCGGGATCAATTTGCTTCTTGGCTTTCTCCTGTTCCCGAAACAGGGTTCTATGCCGATCTTTACAACGTATTTTAATGGAAATGTACTTTGGATGCCGTATATTGTGTTTATCCTGGTGAAATACCTTCTGGTGCTTCTGCAGGCATATATCATGGTCTCCATGGGGGTTATGCTGGCAGTCATAACCCGTTCCTCTTCCATTTCCATGGCGATCTCTCTGGGGGCCTACCTGTTCCTGCGGTCGCTTTTGAACATGGTATATACGACATTGTCAGCTCCCGGTTTCCTCAAGTATATGCTTTTTGGCAATCTGGATCTTACACAATATCTGACCAATACGGCAGAGGTTCCGTATGCCCCATGGTGGGTTTCGCTCCTGGTGATTGTATGCTGGTGGTTCGTGATGCGGCGGATTGCTTATGCGGTCTTCAAGAGAAGGGAAATTCGAGAATAATTCCAAGATGCTGCGGCTTGCGGGCTGCAGCATCTTTTGGGTAAGGAGAGAATGAGATGGCAAAAAATATACAGGTGGATCTACTGCACGGCAGCATTGGAAAGGGGCTTATGGCTTTTGCCATACCGATTATGATATCCAGTGTATTTCAGCAGCTTTACAATATGGTCGATATTATGATCGTAGGTAATATTTTGGGAGATACGGCATTGGCGGCGATCGGTTCCAGTTCCCCGATCTATGACCTGCTGATGGGATTTGCTTTGGGCGTCGGCAGCGGCCTCTCCATCGTTACGGCGAGAAGTTATGGCGGAGGCGATAGGGAAGAACTGAAGAAATCGGTGGCGAGTTCTCTGGTGATTTCCCTGGGAGTTTCCCTGCTGGTAACACTGATCGCTATTGTAGGCCTACGGCCTTTTATGCGTCTTCTGAAGACGCCGGAAGAGGTCATGGACGAGGCCTATGCTTATATTTCGCTGATTACACAGATGTGTGTGATTATGGTCTTTTTTAATCTCCTGTCCCGGCTGCTGAACGCGGTCGGCAATAGTATCGCGCCGCTGATTTTCCTCGTGATCGCGTCCGTCCTGAATGTCGCGCTGGATTATCTGATGGTAGGAGTGTGGAGTCTCGGCATTCGCGGCGCAGCGATCGCGACTGTGATCTCACAGGCGATTTCGGTTGTGCTTTGCTTACTTTATATTCTCCTGCGGTGTCCGATTCTGATCCCGTCCAAACAGCATTTCCGCCTGGAAAAGCCGATCATGACGGAGATGATGGCGCAGGGGCTGTCTATGGGGCTGATGTCATCCATTGTCAATATCGGAACGGTGACGCTGCAGTCTGGAATCAACGGCCTGGGGTATCTGGTCATTGCCGGACACACGGCCGCACGGAAGCTCTTTTCCTTCTGTTCATTGCCCTTTGGCTGTATGGCGACGGCTCTGTCAACTTTTGTGTCACAAAACCGCGGAGCCGACCAGGGGAAAAGAATTCGGCAGTCGATTCGGTTCGTTGTGTATTTTAGTCTGATCACAACGGTTCTTGTTTCTTCTATTATGTATGTAGCGTGTCCGGCGATGACAGCCTGGATCTCCGGCTCTTCAGAACCGGTGGTCCTGAACAATGCGGTTACATATATACGGTGCAGTACGCCGTTTTATTTCCCGTTAGGCATCCTGGTCTCTCTACGCTGCGCGTTGCAGGGCCTGGGTCAGAAGCTGCTGCCGCTGGTATCCAGCGGAATCGAGATGGTGGGTAAAATCTTCTTTACGATCTTTTTGATTCCGGTTTACGGATATACCGCTGTCATCTTCTGTGAACCGTTCCTGTGGTGCTGTATGGTGCTGCAGCTGTTATGGGCGTTTTATCGGAATCCCTATATCCAGGCGGCCAAATAAATGGATTGACAGTCGGAAAGGATTGTTGTATGATAGCTGTATATTGTTGGGGAGGTGTAAGATTTGATTTCTGGCAAGATGAAAAAGCTGGTTGAGAATGGGTCCGTGATTCGCGCCATGTTTGAAGAAGGCAAGAAGATGGCTGCCATCTATGGGGCGGAGAATGTCTATGATTTTTCATTGGGCAATCCCTGTACGCCGCCGCCGGAAGCCGTACGCAATGCGGCGATCGATATTTTGACGCATGAGCCGGAGATGATGGTACATGGATATATGAGCAATTCCGGTTATGAGGATGCAAGGGACAGTGTGGCCGCTTCCCTGAACCGTAGATTTGGAACGTCATTTACCAGACAGAACCTGATCATGACGGTAGGAGCCGCAGGCGGACTGAATGTTGCTCTTAAGACCATTTTGGAGCCGGGAGACGAGGTCATGCTCTTTGCTCCGTATTTTGGAGAATATAATAATTATATCAGCAACTTTGACGGTGTACCGGTTGTGGTTCCTCCGGATTACACCCGTTTTTCCATGAATCTCGCGGAAGCGGAAAAGCTGTTTACGCAGCGGACCAAGGCTGTGATCGTCAACTCACCGAACAATCCGACAGGAACGGTATATACGGAAGAGGAGATTCAGGCATTGGCGGCACTTCTGGAAGAAAAGTCCAGAGAGTTGGGACATACAATTTATCTGATCTCGGACGAGCCATACCGTGAGATCGTTTACGGAGCGTATGAGGTTCCGTATCTGACGAAGTATTATAAAAATACCTTTGTCGGATATTCTTATAGTAAATCCCTGTCCCTGCCGGGCGAGCGGATCGGTTATCTGGTAATTCCTTCGGAGATGGAGGATTTTGAGGGGACCGTTGCCGCGGCAGCTGTGGCCAACAGAATCCTGGGCTTTGTCAACGCGCCGTCTCTGTTCCAGAGAGTGATTGGCCGCTGCACCGATGAGGTTTCGGATATGAGTGTGTATCGAGAGAATCGGAAGATCCTCTGCCGGGAATTGAAGGCGATGGGGTATGAGTTTATCGAGCCGCAGGGAGCCTTTTATATGTTCCCCAAGAGTCTGGAGCCGGATGATAAGGCCTTCTGCGCGGCAGCCAAGGAGTTTCGTCTGCTGCTTGTGCCGGGAAGCACTTTCATGGGACCGGGACATTTTCGCCTCGCCTTCTGTGTGTCCAGAAAGACAGTAGAAGACTCTCTGGAGAGTTTCCAACGGTTGGCACAAAAATATCGCTAAAGAATAAAGGAGCAGTGTAAGAGATGGAAGAGAATTTTAGTATGGAAGATTTTGCGGCAATGCTGGATCAGTCCTTCCATAAGGTATACAATGGAGATATCGTGGAGGGTAAGATTATTGAAAAGGATGAGAAGGGACTCATGGTGGATGTGGCCTCCTATATGGACGGAGTTCTGCCGGTGGAGGAGCTCCTCTATGACGGAGAGTCCTATGACGACTATCAGGTAGGAGATACCGTCCGCGCGATGGTAAAATACGTCGACAGCCGTGAAGGACAGATCCATCTTTCTAAAAAGGAAGCCAACAAGCTGGGAATCTGGGATGATCTCAAAAAGCTTCAGGAAGAGGAGCAGCCGATTGACGTTAAGGTCAAGCGTGCGGTCAACGGCGGTCTGCGGGTCGCCTACAAGACGGTTGAAGGTTTTTTGCCCGCGTCCCAGATCAGCATGGAATATGTTGAGGATCCGTCCGTGTATGTGGGACAGACTCTGACGGTGCAGATTACCGAGGTCAATGAAGAGAAGAAGAACCTGATCGTCAGCCGGAAAGTACTGGAGAAAAAAGAAGCGGAGAATGCGCGCCAGAGCCTGTATACTACGCTGCGCCGCGGAGAGACCCTGACGGGAAAGGTAGTTCGTCTGACCAATTTCGGCGCGTTTGTCGAGATCGCGCCCCATGTAGACGGACTGATCCATGTCAGCGACATGTCCTGGCGGCGGGTTAAAAATCCGGCGGAGATGGTCAGCATCGGAGATGTGGTTAAGGTGACGGTACTGGATGTAGATCCGGCACGTGGCCGTATTGGACTGAGTCTGAAGGATGTCAATGCGGATCCCTGGAAAAATGTTATTCTTGCAGCAGGACAGGTGTTGAATGGCACAGTGACGAATGTGATCGACAGTGGAGCTTTTGTTGAGGTAGCGCCTGGCCTGGAAGGGTTCGTGCATGTTTCCAATATCTCCGATAAGAGAGTGAGCGCCGCATCGGATGTATTGAAGGCAGGGATGGAAGTAAAAGTCAAGGTGCTGCAGATCGATGAGGCGCAGCGCAGAATCAGTCTGAGCATGAAGGCCGCAGCGCAAGCCCTTCAGGAAGACGCGGAGAAGGCAGAGTACAAGCAGTATCGTGCAGAAGTAGAAGAAGCTTCCACACATCTTGGAGATTTATTTACACAACTTGAAAAAAATAGTTGACAAAAGGCGTTTTGCCATATATAATTGTAAAAGTGACTCGAAGGGGGAGGAATCAATATGCTGCAATATAATGTGCGCAATATTCTGGCCGACCCTCGGATCGTCATCCCGGTTGAGGAGAACCTGGAGCTTACGTCCATTTCGGAAGGCTCCGAGGTGATACCGATTGTGCAGCCGCCGAAGATCACGGGCAAGATTGTGAATCTGGACGGCCACACATTGAAGTTTACCGGTTCGGCCGAGCTGGTGATGAGGATGCCCTGCAGCCGCTGCATGGAAGATGTGGATGTTCCGGTGAAGCTGGAGTTTTCACAGACTTTTATTCCGGAGGAATCCGGAGTCAGCGACAGGGATGAGGACGCGGAGACCTTTGCAGAGTACAGGCTGGACCTGACGGATTTTGTGATGGGTGAGATTCGCCTGGGCATTCCGATGAAGGTGCTGTGCCGGGAAGATTGCAAGGGATTGTGTCCGAAGTGTGGTCGCAATTTGAATGAAGGGCCTTGCGGCTGCGATCTTCATGAGGAGGATCCGCGCTGGGATGCGTTGAAGGGTTTGCTGCAAGGTAAGAATAAAGTTTGATGAGGCAGGAGGTGTAAAGAATGGGAGCAATTGGTCCGAAGGGTAAGGTTTCCAAAGCAAGACGCGACAAGAGAAAGGCGAATTGGAAGCTTTCTACGCCCAGCCTTGCTAAGTGCAGCAAGTGCGGTGCGTTGATTATGCCTCACCGTATGTGCAAGAATTGTGGCACTTACAACAAGAGACAGGTTGTACAGGTTGCCGAAGACTGATGTATCAGGCAAAAGAGCCCCGGAAGCTTTTCCGGGGTTTTTCTGTATATACCCAATGAGAAAAAGGAGAAAAATATGATTGGAGTCATAGATTACAGAGCGGGCAATGCCGCCAGTGTCCTGTATGCGCTGCAGCGGCTGGGCGTTACGGCAGAGGCTGTTCATACAGCGGAAGAGTTGGGAAAATATCAGGGATTGATCCTTTCCGGAATGGGATCGGCGGATGCGGCTATTATTTCGTTGGAGTCCGAGGAGCTTCTGGAAGCTTTGCAGGAACGGGTTTTGATGGAGAAGGTTCCGCTCCTTGGGATCGGAACCGGGATGGAGATTCTTTTTGAACATAGTGAAGAAGATGATACACCCTGTCTGGGTTGGCTTCCCGGTGAGGCGTTTTTGCTGCCGAAAACGGAACGGATGCCGCAGATCGGTTATTATGAAGTAAAGCTGTTGGAAAAGCACCCATTGTTTGAGGGATGCAAGGGGACGGAACGTTACTTTTTTTCAGGCTCCTCTTATATTCGTTCAGAGGATGCGCAGCTCGTGCTGGGTCAGAGCTTTTACGGAACAGAATCACACACGGCAGTGGCCTGGGAGAATATTCTGGGGGTCGCTTTCCATGCAGAAAAAAGCGGCGCCGCTGGATTGAAGGTTCTGCAGAATTTCGCGAAATTCGCAGAAGGGAGGCAGATTCGATGAGGCAGATTCGAAGCATTACAGAAGCGGCTCAAGCGGAGAAGGCATATCTGGAGGGCGCGGAAGAGCTGTTTATGGCAGCAGAGAAGGTGACGCCGGAGATGGTGTCCCTTGCGGCGCAAACGCCTATTCCGGTGACGGTATGCGGCGGAGTCCGTTCGATGAATGATATTTATCAGCTTCTAAAGGCGGGAGCGCAGCAGGTGTGTTTGGGGCAGGCCGCGGCGGCGTATTCCCATCTGATTACACAGGCGGCTTTGGCTTTTGGCAGGCAGAGCATCGCTATATATCTGCCGGTCCGCCGAATCAGTCTCTCAGAAAAGATTACAAGCGGATATGAGGCGATGGATGAAACCGGCCGTGAGAATCTGGGCTTGGACGCATTGGAATGGGCCAAGCAGGCGGCTTCCCTGGGGGCCGGAACATTGATCCTGGAAGAGGGAACACCGGAACTGGCAGCGCAGATCGCGGAAGCGGTAACGATACCAGTTCTGGTTCGTTTTCACGGTAAAGCGGACGGCAGGGAGTACGGTCCGATCAGCGGAAGAATTGAATCCGCAAATTGAGAATCATTCTTGCG
>CAVGBV010000081.1:0-1233 GCA_963627615.1 Alloprevotella sp. | reverse complement strand
TGCGGATTGCAGAAGAATATGATATGATACATCCGTATATATCCAAAATATAAAATTAAGAAGGGACAGAAAATGACGATACAAAAGCGGATGATCCCTGAACTTTTAAGCGGGGGAATCGTAGTAGTAGGCTTGGGACTGATCGGCGGATCGATAGTGAGATCGCTTAGAGAGTATTCTGCGGAGTTCCGAATCTGTGCGGTAGACATCAAACCGGAACCAATCGAGCGGGCCTTGAAGGATCAGATGATTGAAGACGGAACGGTAGAAGCGAACAGAGAGGAGACGGAGCGTCTGTTAGCGGAAAATCGTCTTATCATTCTGTCCATGTATCCGGCAGGCATGATGCGTTTTCTGGTGGAGCATGGTCATGCACTGCGGCCGGGAACGGTGGTTATGGATATTTGCGGCCTTAAGGGCGGTTTTGTTGAAGAAGCACAGCGCCTGATGCCGGACGGAGTCGAGTTTATAGGCACACATCCCATGGCTGGCCGGGAAAAAGTCGGATATGAAAACGGAGACGGTGAGATGTTTCTGGGTGCGACTTTTATCATTACGCCAACGCAGAAGAACACGCGCAGGACCATTGACGGAATGTATGAGTTTGCCCGTGTGCTTGGATTTGCCCGTGTGCGCGAGGTTGATCCGGATGAGCATGATCGTCTGATTGCGTATACAAGCCATATGCCTCATGTTCTCGCGTCTGTTCTGATGCAGGCGTGGCATGGCGGAGATGAGGTAAAGGCTTTTTCCGGCGGAAGTTTCCGGGACACCACAAGAATCGCCGATATCAATGAGGACTTATGGGCCGAGTTGTTTTTACTGAATTCTCATGCGCTGTTGGATTCTCTGCGGGATTTTTCTATCTCCTTCGGCGAGTTTTTGTCTCTTATGGAAGCTTCAGATTATGAGGGACTGAAGGCGTATCTGCAGCGTTCCGGTGATCGTAAGCGTGCGTGGAATCGTGAGATCTCCAGGTCTGAACTGGGAGGCAGGGGAGGCAAGGATGACAAGCAGTAAGCGTGTCTTACCTTCACAATTGGTGGGAAGTCTCAGAATTCCTGCATCCAAGAGCATTGCGCATCGGGCCGTAATCTGTGCGGCATTGGCGCATGGAACTTCCAGAATCCGAGGACTTACGATGTCTCAGGATATTCAGGTGACGATGGAGTGTATGAAGGCTCTGGGCGCGCAGATGCAATGGGAGGAAGATGTACTGGTAGTCCAGGGCGC
>CAVGBV010000080.1:1393-10023 GCA_963627615.1 Alloprevotella sp. | reverse complement strand
GTGCTTTGCTGCGTAACCAGGATCATATCTCCGTCCAGAATGCCGGCATTGATCATGCTCTCGCCGCGAACCTTCAGCATGAAGGCCTTTTCCGGATCGCTTCCGAGACATTCCAGAGGCAAAGCAAAGTATTCTTCGATATTTTCAACAGCGAGTATGGGCTCGCCGGCTGTTACACGACCTATAATCGGAACCTGGCCGATCTCCGACTGAGGAACAGAGCGGAACTCCTGTTCCGGTGCATCTTCCGGCAGATATTCCTTTTCTGGATGGTATAGAATCTCGATAGCACGCGGCTTGGTAGGGTCACGGCGGATATAGCCCTTTCTCTCCAGACGCTCCAGGTGTCCATGGACAGTAGAAGTAGAACTCAGATTGGCTGCCTCGCAGATCTCACGGACTGACGGCGGATAGCCGCGCTGGGCCTGCTTTTGTATGATAAAATTCAGGATTTGCTGCTGTTTGGGTGATAAATCCTTGCTCTTCACGGTATCATATCCTTTCTTCAATGAATCCATAATCGTATATTTCTAGTATAACATATCTTACGATAAAAGTCAAACAATTGTTCGTGAAAAAACAAGAAGATATGTTCGTTTTTTTGAGAAAAAGTATTGACAGAAACATTTGTTCGTGGTAGAATCGTCTCATAAACAAGAACATACATTCCGATTTGAAAGGAGAACACTACCATGACTATGAATCCTTCTGTATCTCACAATGCGGTTTCCCATTCTCATTCCTTTGGCGTTTCCAAGTATATGATTGGAACATTGGTAATTATAATTGGCTTATTTGCGATGTTTTTCCTGCGTCAGCCGACATTTGCGCAGGAGGACTCCGTTATAGTGTATGAGTCCGTACAGCTTCACGAAGGCGACTCCTTGTGGACGATTGCCGAACAGTATGCAGCAGAAGGACAAGACATACGTTCGTATATACAGGATATATGTTCGCTGAACAATCTGTCAGCGGATGATACAATTTACGCGGGACAGTATCTGATCCTGCCGATTGCCCGGACAATGCACTGATTTATTCTTCTGTCTGCGGATCGTCATCATCTTTTTCACGGCGCAGTGTAACAGCGTTGGCGGCCATTCTTCTTCGGGAGTCCTCCATCTGTGCATAATGGCGCCGTGTTGTGTTTACGTCTTTGTGTCCCAATACGTCGGCTACCAGATAGATGTCGCCCGTTTCACTGTACAGGGCTGTGCCATAGGTGCTGCGCAGTTTGTGAGGAGATATTTTCTTCATACGGGTGACGACGGAGGCGTATTTTTTGACAATATTCTCAACTGCACGCACGGTGAGGCGCCTTTTCTGCATAGATAAAAAGAGGGCGTCTTCGTGACCGCTTTGCGGAATAATATGCTTTCGTTCCTCCAGATAGAGCTTCAGCGCATCTTCAACTTCACGTCCAAAGTAGAGGACCGCTTCATTGCCGCCCTTGCGTGTGATCTTTAATCCATTGATGCTGGAATCGATATCGCTCAGATTGAGTCCTACACATTCGGATACACGCATCCCTGTTCCAAGGAGCAGGGTGATCAGAGCCAGGTCTCGGGTATGCGTATATTTATGATAGATCTGCTGGCGGCTCGTCAGCTTTTCTCCGGAATCGACTTCATCCAATAGCCGGGCTACTTCATCGACTTCCAGCCGGATGATGTTTTTCTCATGGATCTTGGGTGTATCGACCAACATTGCGGGATTGCCCTGGATCTTCTGCTTCTTGTAGAAATACTTGAAGAGACTGCGGACAGCGGCGATTTTTCGAGCTTTTCCGTTTTCTCCGTTCTGCATCTCTGTGAGTTCCCCATCGGAAGTCTCTTTTTCGTAATAGGTCAGATATTCCAGAAAACGCTCAATATCCTGAACCCCTACCAGATTCAGGTCCTCCAGAGTCAGATCGTGCATCGTTTTTCCCTGAAAAGCAGGGATATATTCTGTCAGGTACTGAAAAAAGATCTTCAGGTCATAGGCATATCCCAGCCGGGTTCGCTCGGCGGTTGTAGGTTCAATTCCCCGAAAGTATTCAAAACAGAAATCCGGCAGTTCCAGCAGAAGATCCCGCAGCCGGAGGATCATCTTGCGGCGCTGTTCTTCATGATAACTGCTCATGGCTTCTCTACCGGAAGCTTCCAGCTGGGGATGCTGGTCTGGATGGCGCGGAAGGTGCGCTCGGTTGTCTGACCGATCTCCTTGTTCCATTGACGCAGACGTTCCTTAAAATCTCGGCGTGTGGTGTTGCCGTCGGCCGGACATGGATTTTTGACAATCGGCAGTTCCATATTGCGGGCAAAGGCGATAATATCGGCTTCAGGCGTATAGATTAGAGGGCGGATAGCATAAAGCTGCATCCGATCCCAGTATGTGACGGGAGCGAAAGTGTGGACACGTCCCTCATAAAACAGGCTCATAAAGAAAGTCTCTATGACATCTTCTTTATGATGTCCCAGAGCGATTTTATTGCATCCGTTTGCCCTGGCAAATTCATTGAGCGCACCCTTTCGCATTTTAGAACAGAGAGAGCAGGGGTTCTCTTCTTTACGTTCTTCGAATACGATGGGACCGATGTCGGTGGGGATAACAGAGTAGGGGATCTCATGCTCTGCCATAAAGGCTTCCAGACGGGAGGTATCAAAATTCGGAAATCCCAAGGAGACAGTAAATGCCATAAGTTCAAAGTGTTTTGGATAGAACCTTTGCAGTCCCTTTAATGCAAGAGCGAGTGTGATGCTGTCCTTGCCGCCGGAGACACCGACTGCGATCTTGTCTCCTTCCTGAATCATTTGATAATCATCGATTGCTTTTCGGGTATAGCTCAAAAGCCGCTGGTATGTCACGATAGGACCGCCTTTCTATAATAATCATAATATGGTTATATCATAGCACAAAGCAAAAGTTTTTTCAAGTATGCGGTACAAGAAATATTTTGCGAATAGTTAGCGGGCGAAATAGTAAGAAGCTTCGTGCATAATTTTCTTCAGAGGGTTCATACTGGAGCTGTAGAATATTTTAGGAGGCATAATACTATGAATCTTGAAGGAACGGAGACTGCCCGAAGCCTTATGAAGGCGTTTGCCGGTGAATCGCAGGCCAGAAACCGATATAAGATCTATGCAGAAAAAGCACATCAGGAAGGTCTGCATCAGATTGCCCAGATCTTCACAATAACGGCGTCCAACGAGGATGCGCACGCGAAACAGTTTTTTCAGGCAATGAACGAATATGGCTTAAATCAGCGGACGGTAGATATTGCGGCGGATTTCCCGGTAGCGATCAATAACACGATGACCAATCTGGAGTCTGCGGCGCAAGGCGAACATGAAGAACACGCAAAACTGTATCCGGAGTATGCGAAGATCGCTGGACAAGAAGGATTTCCGGGGATTGCCAAGCTTTTTTCAGATATAGCGTCCATCGAAAAAAATCATGAAGAACGTTTCCAGGCATTTTATGAACTTGTCCGGGACAATAAACTTTTGAAAAAGGATGTTGAGATCACATGGATATGCGATGTTTGCGGATATATTTATACAGGAACAGAACCGCCTAAGATCTGTCCGGTATGTAAAAATCCTCAGGGATATTATCAGGTCCATAGAAAGGATTATTGAGTGTTTTCGAAAGAAGTGGCCTCTTTTTCGATATAACTTTTCGTAAAAGTTGTGTTTTGCGAATAGTTACAGAAAGGTAAAACAGCCACTCTTCAGATAAAATGACAAAATAAAACACACGGACTCATGGTCTGAATGGTCCGTGTGTTACATAAGCTTTTTATAATTCTTCCGGTGTGACCTTTTTCCCGTCAGACCAGATTCGTTCCAAATTATAAAAGACGCGGGCTTCCTGACTAAATACATGAATGATCACGCGCTGAAAATCGATAAGACCCCAAGTACAGGTGTTCAGGCCTTCCTTGTCAGAAGCTTCGTAGCCGGCTTCAGCCAGCTTTTCCTCTACTTCATCCAGCAGTGCCTTAACATGATTGGGATTGCGGCCGTGAGCGATAACAAAATAGTCGGCCAGGACAGAGACCTCATGAATATCCAGAATACGGATATCCTCCCCCATCTTATCTTCCAGGGCTTTATAGGCGATTTTCGCCATTTTGGCGGATTCTTTCAAATCCTCCTGTAATGATTTTTCCATTCGGTTGGCTCCTTTCCTTATTGATTTGACAGATTCTGCAGTGCTTCCATGGTATATGGATGTACGGTAAGATTCTGTCGATGCAGGTATTCGACGGTATTTTTCAAAATATAAAGCGTACCCTGATTCAGATCTTTCGACAAAAGCGTTCGGGCTTCTTCCAGACCTGGAAACGGTTTGCGCCCCGGTTCCGTATAATCGGCAGAAAATATGATTTTGTCGAGAAGAGACATTCCGGCTCGGCCAGTCGTATGATACCGAATCGCATCCAGAATTTCCGGAGAGAATACATTTCCAAAACGCTGCTGCGCCGTATAGGGTGCGGCAAAAGCATGTAGAAGCTGCGGATAGGCGTTGTTGGGGCCAAGATCGACATGTTCCTTTTCACAGATCCGCAGCAGTTCCTCTTCGGACAGGTTTTTTGCGCAGTCATGAAGTAAGGCCGCGGTCGATGCCTCTGTCTCAGAGATGCCATAGATTCTGGCCAGACGGACAGCGGTTTCTTCAACGCCCAGGGTATGTAAAAAGCGTTTGGGCTTTAGAGTGTCATATAACCAGCGGATGATTTCGATTCTTGTCGGGGTGTTCATCTCTCAGCGGCCTCCTCTTTCTGATACAGATGGTATTTCTGAATGAAATTCTCAACCGATTCCGGTACCAGATACTTGATAGAGCGTCCCGATTGGATCCGGGCGCGGATATCAGAGGAAGATATGGAGAGTGCCGGTACCTCGAGAAAATGAAACTTCCGCAGAGGATTGTCTTCATGAGTGGTAAGAATCCGGCGCATCAGATCTTCTTTATTGTATCCGGGGCGTGTTGCGGCTACAAAGGTACAGGATGCCAGAAGCTCTTCTGCGTTATGCCAGCTGAACATTTGATAGAACGCATCTGCGCCGGTAATAAAGAAGATCTCTGTATCCGGTCCGTAAATCTCCTGTAAGGCGTGAATGGTATCAATAGTGTAAGTATAACCTACGCGATCGATCTCTAAACGGGACACATAGAAGTCATCGTTGGACTCTGTAGCCAGCAGAGTCATCAGATATCGATTCTCCGGATCGCTGATCACCCGATCTGATTTATGCGGCGGCCGTCCGGTGGGAATAAACAGCACCTGATCGATTTGAAACTCCTGGCGGACAGCCTCCGCTGTTACGAGGTGTCCGTAATGGATCGGGTCAAAGGTTCCGCCCATCACAGCAACCCGCTTTGCTTTCGGGTCATACAGATCGTGAAATACGGCTCGATTTTCCGTCATTTTGGTATCCTCTTATTACTCTTATTATTCGTTTTAACGAGGCAGCTCAATATGCGGCTTCTTAGAGGTACGATAGAGAATGATCTTATGTCCGATCACCTGCACGACCTCAGAGTGAGTTCTGGAAGCGATCGTTTCTGCCAGAGAACGGATATCCTCAAAACAATTGTTTAATACATTGATCTTGATCAGTTCCCTTTTTTTCAGAGCGTCATCCAGAGCATTGACAAGTTCCGGAGCGGCTCCGCTCTTACCGACCTGAAAAATCGGCTCCATTACGCTTGCCAGGGATTTTAGATAAGCACGTTGTTTGGTTGTAAGCATGATAGTCCTTTCTGTATTGACAGTTTACGGATAATATTCAAAAGCGGTGTCATCCACCTGTACGGTATCCCCTTCTTGAATGCCCATCTCTTCCAAACGGGCAATTACGCCGCGTTCCCGCAGAAATCGCTGGAAGAAGTCAAAGCCCTTTTCACTCTCCAGATGGGTAAATCCAAGCATTTTTTCAATAGCAGGACCGCCGACCACATAAGTGCCGTCCGGCAGCTGCTCAATATCGATACCGTCGCCGTCATTTTCCTTTAAGGCCTGGAGTGCTTCCTGCTCTTCTATGAAGTACTCTTTTTCGAACACGGCGGGCTCTTCGCCGATTTGATCGCGGATCTGAACAACACGGTCCAGAAGATCGCGGACGCCCTCGCCGGTTGCGGCTGAAATGGGATACAGGATCATATGATGTTCCTGGCAGTACTCCTCCAACATATCATAATAGAGCTTGGCATCCGGAAGGTCCATCTTGTTGGCTCCGATTACCTGTGGCAAAGCCGCAAGACGATCACTGTACCGCGCCAGCTCCTGGTTGATCTTTTCCAGATCGCTGATGGGATCGCGTCCGTCCAGACCGGCAGTATCCACCAGATGAATCAGAACACGGGTGCGTTCCAGATGCTTCAAAAATTCGTGTCCAAGGCCCACACCCTCGGAAGCGCCCTCGATCAGTCCGGGAATATCGGCAATGACCAGTGACTTGCCATAAGGCAGCTCTACCACTCCCAGATTCGGTTCCAAAGTAGTGAACGGATAGCTCGCGATCTTGGGACGCGCATTGGAGACACGGGAAAGAAACGTGGATTTACCGGCGTTCGGATATCCCAGCAGTCCTACATCGGCCAGGACCTTAAGCTCCATTACAAGGTTCAGACTCTTTCCGGGACGTCCAGGCTGCGCGTATTTCGGAATCTGCATCGTTGATGTTGCGTAATGCTGGTTTCCTTTTCCACCGCGGCCGCCCTGCAGAATCACCTCACGCATATTGGGCTTGGACATATCCGCAACGACGAGACCGGTGGATTCTTCACGCAGAACCGTTCCGATAGGAACAGCGATGACCAGGTCCGCCGCATCCTTACCATGACAATTCTTACCGCTGCCATCTCCGCCGCGGTCCGCTTTATAGATTCGGCGGTTACGGAAATCGGACAGGGTGTTGAGCCCTTCCTCTGTTACAAATACAACGTCTCCGCCCTTACCACCGTCTCCGCCATCCGGGCCGCCGTTGGCTACGTATTTTTCCCGGCGAAAAGAAGCACAGCCATTGCCGCCTTTTCCGGATTCTATATAAATCTTAGCTTCATCTACAAACATAGAGATCTCCTTTATTGAGAAAAAGCAGGTTCCAAATAAAGACTATTTGAAACCTGCCCGATAGCTGAACTCTCGTTCAAATACATGTGTCTGTTAAGATCAAACAGCCTGCTCAACAGGATATACAGAAACCTGCTTCTTGTCGCGGCCCTTTCTCTCAAACTTAACACGGCCCTCTACCAAAGCGTAAAGGGTATCATCCTTGCCGATACCAACGTTAACACCCGGATGGATTCTGGTACCGCGCTGACGATACAGAATATTGCCGGCCTTAACAACCTGACCATCGGCTCTCTTTGCTCCCAGGCGCTTGGACTCGGAATCACGTCCGTTCTTGGTAGAACCAACACCCTTCTTATGAGCAAATAACTGAAGATTCATCTGAAGCATTGTATTGCACCTCCTTCATGTGCGCTTGCATACTTTTACGGTAACATGTTCACTGTATGACTCAGAAACCGATTGAAGTCCTAACAGCAGAAGATTCAAAATCAAATCTGTCTGACTGCTGCCCTTTCCTGCCCGAACCGCTTCTACCGCCGCTGAAAGAAACCCATCCGGATCCATCTCATAAGAGATCGCATCTTTAGAGAATTTCTCCAAACCATTGACAGTATTCAACGAAAGCGCAGATACCGCCGCACAGACAATATCCGGTTCACCAGCGTTGGCATACCCGGCATGACCGTGAATCTGAAAACTCCAGATCCTACCTGCGGCATTTGTATAAAAGACTGCTTCAATCATCGTACACCCATTCCTCTTACGCCTGGATCGAATCGATCTTCAGCTTGGTGAAGAACTGTCTGTGTCCCTGCTTCTTGTGATAGCCCTTCTTGGACTTATACTTGTAAACAGTGATCTTCTTTGCACGGCCTTCCTTAATGGTGGTCGCAGCAACCTTTGCACCCTCTACATAAGGAGTACCAACCTTCGCTCCGTCCTCGTTGAATACAGCCAAAACCTTATCAAAGGTATAAGCCTCACCCTCAACCAGACCAAGCTTCTCGACAAATACAACGTCTCCTTCTTGTACCCGGTACTGCTTTCCGCCAGTCTCAATAACTGCGTACATACTCAGGCACCTCCTTCTCTCTAAACTCGCCGATTACGGTAGTATGAATCCATACTTTATAAAACCCCATCGAGCGGCAACAGTAGTATCTTAACATAAGAAAAACAAGTTGTCAAGCAGTTTTTTTGTATTTCAGACAATTATATCCATCAGACTGCGGCGTATGCCATCCTGCTCCTGAAAAAGATCCTGACGGCAGATCTGCTCGCTACGGATTGCCTCCGGATGTCCGCAGTGCTGCCAGAAGGCCTGCATCATACGGTCCGGTTTTAGGTATTTAGGATTGTCACAGAAGCACCATAGCTGCAACACACAGGGGGATATAAGTTCCAGAGATTCAATCAGCGGCTTGATGTCTACGGTTACTTCCTGTTTTTCTCCATGAAATTTCGCAAGCTTTTTGATGAGAATCTCATCAAGGGAGAGAAAGTCCTGCAGCCAGGTCTCATATTCTGCAGCATATTTTTCCGGCAGAGTAATCTCATAGAG
>CAVGBV010000080.1:0-1383 GCA_963627615.1 Alloprevotella sp. | reverse complement strand
CAGGCTTGGCGTTCTCAGGCAGGGCCCGGCATTCCGATACATGGAGGCCCGCCGGAAGATGTGGATTGAGACGGCTCAGCAGCTCTGTATCATCCCATTCGCGGGTCAGCTGCAATTCCATATACTCGTGTTTACCGCAGATCCCAAGAGAAAGAGGCTGCGAGAAAGAGATCTGCGGATGCGGATTAAACCCCTGAGAAAATACCAATTCGATTCCGGCGCGATTCAGAGCGCGATGAAAGACCCGCAAAAGATCCAGATGTCCGACAAACCGCAGACGTCCCTCCTTGGAAAAAACGAGCCGCTTCCGGTATTTTATAGTACTCACTTTTTCGCCCCCTGTTTTTCATGACATAATCCGCAATCCGTAAAACGAGCCATACCGCATCCGGTACATTTCTCAAAGCAATTGGGAGAGGCTTGTCCTGCCATTGCTTTTTCATATTCCCGGCGCAGCCATTGCTTACTTACACCGTAGTCGATCATATCCCAAGGGAAGATCTCATTGGCTGGTCTCTCACGATGATTATAATAATCAAGCTCAATATTGCACTCTTCAATCGCTTCGCGCCATGCAGCCTCGTTAAAATGATCAGACCAGCTGTCAAAACGGCAGCCCTTCTTCCAGGCAGTATAGATGAGCTTGGAGGTCCTGCGGTCTCCTCGGGCGAGAAGCCCTTCCAAGGCGCTCAAAAAAGAATCATGGCAGCTGTAGCGGATCTTACGATTGCGGATCCGGCTGTTTAGAAATTGTTGTTTATCCAGATATTCCTGAGCGCTTATCTGGGGCGCCCATTGAAACGCGGAAAAAGATTTAGGAACAAAGAAGGAGGTGCTGATTGTAATCTGTACATCCCGGGAGTGCTGTTCTTTTGGAATTGAGTTCCATGTATCCAGAATCTTATAACCGAACTTGGCAATTCCATCGATATCCTCTGGGGTCTCTGTCGGCAATCCCAGCATGAAATACAGTTTTACCCGGTCCCAGCCGCCAGAAAAGGCAAGCTGACATCCATTCAGGATCTCCTCTTCTGTCAGCCCCTTATTGATGACATCTCGGAGTCGTTGGGTTCCCGCCTCTGCCGCAAAAGTTAATCCGCTCTTTTTACCTTCGGCGAGTTTTTCCATAAGGCCCAGAGAAAAGGCGTCTACACGCAGAGAAGGAAGGGAGATAGCGATATTGGGAAATTTCTCGTGAAATTCTGTCATCAATTCCTCCAGCCACGGATAATCATCTGTACTGAGAGAAGTAAAAGAGATTTCGTCGTAACCGGTATTGTTCATGAGTTCTTCACACATGGCCATCACGGTTTCTTTACTGCGATAGCGCACGGGTTTATAAACTTGTCCGGCCTGACAAAAACGGCATCCGTGAATACATCC
>CAVGBV010000079.1:0-10483 GCA_963627615.1 Alloprevotella sp. | reverse complement strand
GTCCCGGCAGCAGCAGAAGCTGCAGATACTTGGTCCGGTTCAGACTCTTCAGCAGGTTTCCCCACGCACTCTTTTTACGCCGGGGCGTCGCTACAGTTACATTGGCCATCGTATCACCTTTTTCCTTTCTGAGACGTTTTTGTTAACGGGCGCGATAGCGGTCATAAGCAGTTTGCTTGGCAGCCAATACATCGGCGATGCCAAGGCGTTCCATATTATATTAAATAGAAAGCATGATGCACGCGCCGTCCGGGTCGGGAGAAATCGGATAGGCAAAGGCAGAGAGATCAGCTGTTTCATGATAGCCCCCTTATTTTATTCATGTGTAATTATGCGGGTATAGTAACAGCAGACATTGTAAAAGTCAAATAATTATAAAAAAATGAGATCTTTTTGCTGTTATGAAATAACTTAAAAAGACTTTTTTGTATAAATTGACAGAAGATATATGCGGCGAGTCGAAAAAATGGTCAAAGGGATCGTCAAAAAGACGGACGGATCACTAAAAGGCAAAAAAGAATTTTTAAAACCGCTTTTCAGAATCCTGGGAATGATGTATAATGGGAAAAGGCTCGTAGAAAAAAGGAGAGTTAAGGAAATGGAAAAGACTTGCAAGAAGCCCTGGGAGTACGGACCACTGGCCGCGGCTAAGGGCAAGCCCTATCTCGTAACCGGAGATAAGCCGTTTTTCTGGCTGGGGGACACAGCATGGCTGTTATTTCACAATCTGAAGAAGGAAGAGGTTGAGGTATATCTGCGCAATCGCGCGGAAAAGGGCTACAATGTGATTCAGGCGACACTGTTTCATTTTGTGCCTTGTGAAAATGCCTATGGAGCCAGAGGCTTTCTGGAAGAGGATGTGACCAAGCCCAACCTGGAGGGAGAGTTCACCTACTGGGACATGGTGGATTATGTGGTTAAGACAGCCGAAAAGTATGGCCTGTACATGGCGATGCTGCCGCATTGGGGCGGGATTGTCAAGAGCGGGTGGACGGATCCGGAGAAGGTCAAGGTATACGCGGCGTTTCTGGCAGAGCGGTATAAGGACGCGCCCAACGTGATCTGGATTACCGGCGGAGACACCCGAGGCAATGAAGCGTTTGAGTATTGGAACAATATGGGATCTACGCTGAAGAAGCTGAATCCGGATAAGCTGGTATGCTTCCATCCGTTTGGACGGACAACATCCATCGATTATTTCCCGAACGCCGATTGGCTGGACATGCATATGTTCCAGTCAGGACACCGCCGTTATGATCAGATCAAGCTGAAGGCTTGGGACGATAATGACCAGGATGATTACAGCTTCGGTGAGGACAACTGGAAATATGTAGAGCGGGTACACCGGATGACAGCGCAGCGCCCCGAAGGACCGATGCCGGTATTGGATGCGGAGCCTTCTTATGAAAATATCCCGCAGGGACTGCACGGAGGCGCGGAGCCGATGTGGAGAGACCGGGATGTACGGCGGTATGCGTATTGGTCGGTGTTGGCAGGCGCCTGCGGCTTTACCTATGGACACAATGCGATTATGCAGATGTGGCATACGAGGGATAAAGCGGGCAATTACGACTGCTGGGAAAAGTGGAGCGAGGCGATCCATCATCCGGGCTCGGACAGCATGAAGCATCTGACGGAGCTGATGAACAGCGTGGATTTTATCAATGGGCATCCGGCACAGGAACTTTTGGCGGATGAGCCGGGAGAAAAGTATGAGCGGATCAGTGTATTCGCTGGGCCGGACTATCTCTTGGCTTATAGCTACACCGGCAGGAAGATCCAACTGAAGGAAAACGCGCTTGACGGAGAAGCGGAAGTGTACTGGATGAACCCGCTGACCGGCGTGATGAGTTATGCCGGCGTGACGGACTTCGCAGAAGAGCGAGTCTTTGTGACACCGTCCAAGGAATACATGCCGAACCGGGATTGGGTCCTGGTACTAAGGAGAAAATGATGCAGACACAGGAGATTATTTTGCCCGGAGCATATCTGGGATATATGCTGGAAGTCTGGGATAAGGAGAGAGAAGGCGTTCGGCTGGATTTTCCGGCGGAAAACGGAGTATACCGTGTGGAGCTGACACTGGGCGGCGCACAGGGCGCGGATGTAGCGCAGGTGCTGGCATTCCCGGGAAGACGGATGCTGCCGCAGATTCATCTGGAACCGGGGCAGCAGCAGACCTATAGCTTCGCGCTGGACGTAAGATTTTCTAGAATTCAGCTGCTGGTAGAGGGTACCAATCCTGCGGTGCTGAATTTCCGGATGCAGCGGGCCGATGAGATACCGACCGTTTTTCTGTTAGGAGATTCCACGGTTTGCGATCAGGAGCAAAGTCCTTATCATGCAGGATGGGGAGAATTGCTGCCGGTACTGTTCGATGAGAATGTCAATATATCCAATCACGCGCGCTGCGGCTATTCTACGCAGTCCTTCATTCGGGAACAGCTGTTTTTGCCGATCATGAAGCGGCTCAAGCCGGGCGATGTGATGATGATGCAGTTTGCGCATAATGACCAGAAGGACAAGACGGACCGGTACGCGCCGGCCTATGGAGCCTTTACGGATACGCTGCGGTATTTTATCAAGATCGCGCGTCAGGCGGGAGCGACACCGGTACTGGTGACATCGCAGCCGCGCCGCCATTTTGATGAAAATGGGCATATCCGGCACACGCTGGGAGACTATCCGGACGCTATGCGTAAGCTGGCGGCGGAGGATCAGGTAGCGCTGATCGATTTGAATCGTAAGGCGACAGCGATGCTGGAAGCTTACGGAGACGAAGAGAGTAAAAAACTCTTTGCTTATGTTGCTCCAGGGGTAACGGATATTTTCCCGGAGGGCAATGTAGATGACACGCACTTTAGCTACGACGGCGCGCTGAAGATGGCGAGCCTCGTGCTTGAGGGCATGCAGGAGCTTGGGCTTCCTGTATGCGAACATATCAGAAAATAAAAGGGGGACAAACAACAATGAAGCAGACAGAAAAGTATCTGGCGCTGGCGGCGCCGCAGTATCGGGCACAGTATGACAGCTGGAAGGCCGGTCTCAGTGAAGACTGGGCAGGCCTGCAGGCGGCATTTTTGCGGGAGACCAAGGAGTATCTCTATAAGGAACTCGATAAGGACCCGTTGGCCAATGTGGATTCTCATGAGGCGGGCGGTCAGTTCCGTATCGCGATTCCGTATCAGACCGTGCGCAGCGATGAGGCGGTAGCGGAGTACATGAAGAAGATGGTAGAGACCCGTAAGGCCTATACTGATGCCAATCAGTATCACGGCTATGTGGACTGCCATGAAGTGCATCACGAGATCGAGACCTATATCTATTTCCAGAACGCGCTGTATTATTACAATCTGCCGGGCGCTGAGACAGCCAAGCAGGACATTGTGGATGTAGCGCATCATACCGGAAACTGGGAGAAGGGCGTACCGGATTGGTATAACTGGGAGAAGCATGAGTTCGTCAGCAATTGGCTGGGAACCCGCGGTGTCCGCAATTATCCTCCGTACGACTATCAGGAGGGCAACCACTTCCGCTTTATCGATGAGGCGATCTGTGCTTATAACATAACGGGCGAGCAGAAGTACCTGGATCTGGTACAGGATTACTGCGATCACTGGTGCGATCATATCGAGAAGTGCCAGGCGGCAGGCGGCCCGATCCCCTGTTCTATTCTGCCGGAAGCAGCACAGGCTAAGGAGATGAGCCGTGCCGGAGTATTTGAGGGCAGCCAGTATACGATTTTCTATTCGACCGTATCCGACAATACGATGTATGATATCGTAAGCGCTCTTATGGACGCGTATCGTCTGACTAAGAAGGAGCGGTATCTGCGTGCCGCGGAGATGATGATGGAGCAGTTCTGGGTCAATGGCAAGGACGGACGTCCGGCGATCCGCTTCAAGGACGGCGCCTGGGAAGTACAGGATGGCAAGGGCGGTCAGGGAGAGACTCCGTCAGACTATGTAGGAGACTGCACTTACCTCGCAAGACTGGCGCTGCGTTATCACGCTCTGACCGGTGAGGCGAAGTATAAGGACCGCATACTTGCGTGGGCACATACCCTGGATGAGGAGAACAATAAGGGGGATCAGGTCATGGCCAATGTGCTGGTTGCGGCGCATTTCTATGACGGAGATCCTAAGTGGCTGGAGCGTGCCTATGCGGAGCTGCTGAGAATGGGCGCTGTATGCGAGGATAACGATGAGTTCCATCAGTGCGCATGGAGTGCTACCAGACAGGGCGGAAGATTCCTGATGATGTATGGCTTTGAGCCGATGACGGGCGCAAGTGAGTGGGCGACCCGCGGAGGTATGCCGGAGAACCTGCTGCGTCATGTGACGGACGGCGTGACCCGCTTGCCGGAGGGCATCAGCTTCCGTGTATGGTGGAAAGAAGGTACGACATACGAGTATGAAGCTGTCAATCTGGGCGATGAAGCCAAGACCTGGAAGCTGGAGCGCTGGAACGGCGGAGAGCTGGCAGAGCTTACGGTTCCTGCGCATGAGAGCCTGAAAGGCAGCGTAACACTGTAAAATTAAGATAGGAAAGAAAAGGACGGGACTATGGATTCGTTTGTGGTTTTGGGAGATATCTGCTATAGTAAGGATCCGCAGGATCTCTATACCGGGCAGGATCAATATCTGGTGTGCGTAGACGGCAAGGTAGAAGGCGTCTACGCACAGCTGCCGGAGCAGTACCGTGCGTTAAAGCTTTATGATTATCGAGGAAAGCTCGTGATTCCGGGTCTGATCGATCTGCACATCCACGCCCCCCAGTACGCGTTTCGGGGGACGGGGATGGATCTGGAATTGCTGGATTGGCTGAATCAGCGGACATTTCCGGAGGAGAGCCGTTACGAGGATCTGGAGTATGCGCGCAGGGCGTATGAGATTTTTGCGGAGGAGCTGAAGAACGGAGCGACTACGAGGGCATGTGTGTTTGGAACACTGCATGTGCCGGCGACGGAACTCTTGATGGATCTTCTGGAAGAGACAGGACTGAAGACCTTTGTCGGAAAAGTCAACATGGACCGGAACAGCCCGACATATCTGACGGAAAAGAACGCGGAAGAATCAGCGGAGAACACCCGGCGCTGGATAGAGGACTGTCGGGGGAAGTATCGCAACACCTATCCGATTCTGACGCCGCGGTTCACGCCGAGCTGTACAGACGGATTGATGTTCCGCCTGGGTGAATTGCAGCGGGAGTACAGTCTGCCGGTGCAGTCCCATTTGTCGGAGAATCTCAGCGAAATCGCCTGGGTGAGAGAACTGTGCCCGGAGAGTTCCTGCTATGGAGACTGCTATGATCAGTTCGGATTGTTCGGAGGCGCGGTGCCGACCATTATGGCGCACTGTGTGTATTCGGATGAGACAGAGCGGAAGCTGATGAAGGAGCGCGGCGTGTTTATTGCGCATTGTCCGGAATCCAACGCCAATCTGTCTTCCGGAATCGCGCCGATCCGGCAGTATCTGCGGGAAGGACAGCGGATCGGGCTGGGAAGCGATGTGGCCGGAGGTTCGGACGAGTCCATGTTCCGTGCGATGGCGGAGGCAGTAAAGGTGTCCAAACTCCGTTGGAGGCTGATCGATCAGAAGGATGCCCCGCTGAGTGCCGCGGAAGCATTCTATATGGCAACCCGTGGGGGCGGTGCGTTCTGGGGATGGGTCGGAAGCTTCGAGGCAGGTTATGAAGCGGATATCCTGGTGGTGGACGATGCCTTGTCGGCGCATCCGCAGGAGCTTTCCATTGCGGAACGTCTGGAGCGGATGATTTATCTGGCGGAAAAGCGCCACATCCTGCATAAGGCGGTTGCCGGAAACTGGGTGAAATAGGGAGGTGCCGTATGAGAGTTCTCTATGAAACAATGTATACGGTGTTCTCGGAGGTCCTGCAGAAGAATGGGATGACTCCGGAGCGTGCCGGACAGGCGGCGAAGCTTTTTACGGATGCCAGCCGGGACGGAGTATATACGCATGGATTGAACCGTTTCCCACGATATGTAAGAAATATTCAGGACGGAATAATTGATGTGGCAGCGGAGCCGGAGCTCCTGAACCAGGTGGGCGCAATTGCCCGGTATGACGGACATCATGGACCGGGCAATCTGAACGCGCAGTTTTGTACAGAGAGAGCTATGGAATTAGCGGATCGTTACGGTATAGGCTGTGTGGCGCTGGCGAGGACCAACCATTGGCTTCGTCCCGGATCCTATGGAATCCAGGCGGCGGAACAGGGGTATCTGGCGATTCTGTGGACCAATACGATTCCTAATATGCCGCCGTGGGGAGGCAAGGAGGCCAGGCTGGGCAATAATCCGGTTGTAATGGCTGTTCCGTCAAGGCGCGGCGTTGTGCTGCTGGATGCGGCGATGTCTATGTTCTCCTATGGAAAGTTGGAGTCCTATGCCAGAAGCGGTAAGCCGCTTCCGGTAGACGGAGGCCTGGACAGTCAGGGACAGCCCACGCGGGACGCGTCGGAAGTGCTGAAAACCGGTCAACCGCTTCCGATCGGTTTCTGGAAAGGATCCGGCATGTCTTTGATGTTGGATCTGATGGCTGCGGCGCTCTCCGGAGGACGGACCGTGCGCGAAGTAGGAGAGTTGGAGCAGGAGACGGAGCTCAGTCAGGTTTTCCTGCTGATGAAGCTGGATGCGTTTGGTGATCAGGAGATTTTGCTGGATAAGATCGATGCCACGCTTCAGGAGTTGGAGTCCTGTCCGGCATTATGCCAGGGCGTTCAGGTACGCTGGCCGGGACAGGGAATGCAGCGTGTTCGTCAGGAAAGCATGGAGCAGGGGATCCTGGTAGAAGAAGCCATCTGGGAGCAGGTGCAGAATTTGTAAGGAAAAAGCTTTTACACCGTCGATTCGATAGGGGATCGACGGTGATTTTGTATAAAATAGCAAAGGAAATCGTGAAGACGAGGGAGAAAACGTATAAAATTAATAAAAACACGTGTAAAAATTGGGAGCTTTTGATGAAAAGGTGATTATATGCACAAAAATGCTTGAAATGTTTATGCAGTATGCTATAACTGAATATAATAAACAAGAACGGACGGTCTCTGTTTATTTAAAACATTTATAGGAGGCATTTACAATGCAAGTAAAAAAATTTTGGGCAGGACTATTGTCTGTAATGCTCATCGTTTCCTGTCTTGCTGGCTGCTCCGGTAACGGCGGCGACAGCAGTAAGGACGATAGCAACAAGGCAGTCAGTCAGCAGGAAAGCAGTCAGCCGGGGAACAGTCAGGAAGATTCCGAGATGGCTGCAGATTTTACTTATCCGGTCGCTCCTGGTCCGGACGGCGCGTTCGTGACGCTTTCTATTAACAAGGAAGAAATTGTTCGCGAGAATGTCGCGGCCTACACGATGATCAACGGCAAATCCTATTATTATTGGGATGCTTTGGAGGAAGCCACCGGTATCCACCTGAATTTTATCGGAGCGGTTTCAGATCCGCTGGCGACTTCTGAGGCGACTCTGCTTCTGATTACTTCTCAGGAATATCCGGATATCTGGCGCGTCAACTGGATAACCCATCCCGGCGGCCCCACCGGCGCTCTAAATGATGAGCTGATCGTTAATCTGAGTGATTACTCCGAACAGATTCCGAATCTGACCGCGTATATGCAGGAAAATCCGGACATTGCAAAGATGGTTGTAAATGATGACGGCGATCTCTACTGCTTTCCTTCAATTGGAGATTCTGAGGGGATGGGCACTGTTGGTACAGGCCCTATCGTGCGCGCGGATTGGCTGGAAGAACAGAACCTGCAGATCCCGGTTACAATTGATGACTGGACCAATACACTCCGTACCTTCAAAGAGGCTTATGGAGCCAATGCCGGACTCACTTTTGAAGCGCGCTGGCTCTGGCTGGAATATGCTTCGGCTGCCTTGACTTCTGCTTGGGGCGTAACTTTCCCCTTCTATGTTGTGAATGATGAAGTCAAATTCGGCCCTATGGAGGAGGGATATCGTCAGTTTGTGCAGCAGATGGCGGACTGGTATGCGGAAGGCCTTCTGGACACTGACTTCGCAACGGTTGATAAGTCCACAGTTCAAGCCAAATTTGCCAATTCCGAATCCGGACTGGCGATTCAGCAGACTGGAAATATCGAAAACTGTGTGTCGGCGAATGAAGGAACTTCTTTTGCAGCCGCAGCGGTTCCCACCGCGGTATTAAAGGAAGGCGACACGCGCCTTTTCGGACACATGAACCCTAAGTACAACGGCAGCTTTGCCCATTCTGTTTCTCCGGGAGAAAATCAGGAGCTTGCTATGCGCTGGTGCGACTATCTCTATAGTCATGAAGGACAGTATCTCACCGCATATGGTACAGAGGGAATCACCTATACCGTAGACGCTGACGGCAACTTTACGGGATATACCGATCTGGTCCTGAACAATTCGAGTACGAAAGACGAACCTAAAGATATTCTTAAGCAGTTCACCTATAATCGTCATTGGGCCTTCCCGTCGCCGCTGAATAGTACAAAATACTTCCAGTCTGAATATGTTACTTCTCTGATCAACGTCTGGTCTGACAATGAGATGGGACAGCACTTCTATCCGGCTGTAACCCATACAACAGATGAGGTTGAACAGATCACTAATAAGTATACGGATATTGAGACTTATGCCAAGGAGAACATTGTTAAATTTATTCTGGGAACACAGAGTATGGACGGCTGGGACGCTTTTAAGGCGCAGCTGGAAAGCCTTGGCATCGCTGATGTATTGGCAGCGAAGCAGGCTGCATATGATCGTTATCGTGCTCGTTAACGGAAGAGTCTGAAATAAAGGGTATCATATACCTCATATAGGACGGTAAAATGTAAAGTCCTATATGGGGTATATTTTAATGCTGAAATTTGCAATGTAAAAACAAAAATCAAATAATAAGTATAGAATGTACAATATACATAAAACCAGGATGGTATATTTTAGCACCATTGCTAAAAATGTGAACAATTTATAAAGAGATACTTGAAAATATTGGACAATGTGCTATAATTATAACTATAAAAATAAACAAGAACGGACGGTCTCTGTTTATTTAAAACATTTATAGGAGGCATTTACAATGCAAGTGAAAAAGTTTTGGGCAGGACTGTTGTCTGTAATGCTCATCGTTTCCAGTCTTGCTGGCTGCTCCGGTAACGGCGGCAACAGCAGCAAGAGCGATAGCAGCAAGGCGACCAGTCAGCAGGAGACCAGCAAGCAGGAGGATAAGCAGGATGATGATCCTTATGCGGCTGCGGACTTTACTTACCCGATGGATGGAACCGTAACTCTGTCCATCAACATGAACAAGACAGAAGAGAAGGATCTTCCGAGCTGGGTTAAGGGACATTTCTTCTGGGATGTAATCGAAGAGAAGACTGGCGTAAAGCTGGAGTATGTTGGTTCTACTTCTTCTCCGCAGGAGACCAGCGAAGCGTTCTCTCTGCTGCTGACTTCCGGCATCTATCCGGATATCATGCAGGCCAACTGGATTACCTTTAAGGGCGGCCCGTCCGCGGCAATCAACGACGGATACATCATTGCCCTGAATGATTATAAGCAGTATTTCCCGGCTCTGGCAGGATGGCTGGAGAGCGATGAGACTGCTAATAAGACGGTCAGCATGGATGACGGTACATGGTTCTGCTTCCCGAACTATGGTAATGATAAAGAGTGCTCCGGTACTGGACTGGTTGTTCGTCAGGACTTCCTGGATCAGATTAACGCACAGGCTCCGGAGACCGTTGAAGAGTGGTACAATGTTCTGACCAGCTTTAAGAATGACCTGAATGTTGCCGCGCCTCTGACATTTGAGAGCCGCTGGCTGTTCCTGGAGTACGCGGCTGCCGGACTCAGCTCTCCGTGGGGCGTTTGCTATCCGTTCTTTATGGATGGCGATACCGTTAAGTTCGGACCGACCGAAGCAGGCTACAAGGAATTCGTAACCGAGATGGCTAAGTGGTACGCAGAAGGCCTGATCGACACCGACCTGGCATCTGTAGACAAGAGCACCGTACAGTCCAAGTTCGCGAACGGACAGGCGGGTATCGCTCTGCAGCAGATCCGTAACATTCAGAACTGCATCAAGGCGAATGCGGAAGATCCTACCTACAAGGTAACCGGACTGCATTCCATGGTAATGAATAAGGGCGATGAGCCTCAGATGGGACATTACAACAATCCGTTCAACGGCGGCTGCTCTACTTCTATCAGCACGCAGTGCAAGAACATCGGCGCAGCGGCCCGTTTCCTGGACTATGCGTACACAGAGGAAGGCTCCCTGTTCTTCTCCTATGGCGAAGAGGGCTTCTCCTGGGATTATGTCGACGGCAAGCCGACCTTCAAGGATATCATTACGGATAACCCGGAGACTCCGGATGCTCAGGCAGCCCGCTACTTTGTAGCACAGTTCGCAAACTTCTCTCTGCACGCTCTGGATACCCGTTCTCATATGGGAGCAGAGGTTCTGA
>CAVGBV010000078.1:0-10682 GCA_963627615.1 Alloprevotella sp. | reverse complement strand
GTGTTAATCTATCAGCCTTTATACCACTCCGAAGTGCCGCAAGGCATTCATGATGGCTTCTTCCTTCTCCGGCGGGCATTGCGGTACAGCCGTATCCTCAGACTTCGGTTTGTTGTAGCTGTCGCTGACATCAAGTCCGCATTTACGCTTTACCTGAGATATATACAGTGAGGAGACCTTCAAACCATTCTGTTCCAGAACGTAATCCTTGATCTGCGCATAGGTCGCCTGACCGCGCTTCTCTTGTAGCATTTCCTCCACATCTACGTCAATGTCGACATGTAGACCATTTCTCCGCACTAAAAGACATACCGTCTCTACATGTACCGTCCCTGGGAACATATCCACGGTACGAACGGTTTGTACATGGTATCCGGCTTCTTTTAGTGCGGGCAGGTCCCGAACGAGAGAAGTGGGCTTACAGGAGACATAGATCAGACGCTTGGGCTGATATGCCAGGATCTTGGGAAGCGCCTTGGGATGAATTCCGTCCCTGGGAGGATCCAGTACGATCAAATCGGGGTGTTCCTGTAATGTGTCTACCAGCTTCAGAACATCTCCCGCCAGGAAAGTGCAGTTTTCCAGCCCGTTCAGACGGGCATTTTCTTTGGCGGCCTCTACGGCCTCTTCGATCAGTTCAATGCCCAATACACGTTTGGCTCCCGCATGAGCGATGATCTGCGCGATGGTGCCGGTTCCGCAGTACAGGTCGAATACCGTCTGATCCTTCAGGTCCCCTGCCATATCCAGCACGGTTTGATACAGGACGGAAGTGCCGGCCGTGTTGGTCTGGAAGAAAGAGAAGGGAGACAGACGAAAGCTAAGTCCCAGAAGTTCTTCGGTGAGAAATGGCTCTCCATAGAGCAGAGCAACCTGATCCGGACGGACAATATCCGCGAGAGAATCATTGGTTGTGTGCAGAATCCCGGCGATGTGACCGGACAGGGGCAGAGCGGTCAGGTGACGGACAAATGCCTCAGAATCCAGCGTTCCGTCCGAAGAGGTCACAAGGTTGATCAGAACCGCGTGATCCCGGAAGCTTCTGCGCAGCACCAGATGGCGCAGATAGCCGCTGTGCGTCCGGGTGCTGTGATATGTATCGCCGGAAGCAGTGAAATACTCCAATACACCTTGCAGGATCAGACGAAAATCCGGATCGACGATCTGACATTCCGTGACAGGTACAATGTCGTGGAAGGCGCCGCGTTTATGCAGTCCAAGGGTCAGCGGGCCGTTTTTGTATTCATCGCCAAAAGAAAACTCCATTTTATTACGGTAGCCGTATTGTAAGGGAGAGGAGAGGATCGGCAGATAGGTGTATTCCGCACGGTCCAGTACGATGTCCAGAAGGGAGAGAACCATATCGCTCTTCCATTGGAGCTGCAGCGAATAGGGAACCGTCTGATAACTGCATCCGCCGCAGGAGGCGGCATGCGGACAGGGAGAGGGGATCTCATAGGGCGCCGGAGCGATCAGACGCTGCAGCGTGCCTTCGCGGCGCTTGTGCTGATGATTGGATTGAAAGACCTCGACGGTCTGTCCCGGAAGAACATTTTTTACATGAACGGGTTTGGGAGAAGGGTCGGAGACAGAAAAACCGGCGGCTGAAGCATCAACCACCGGAATCACTGTTCCCTTATTCGGAAAGGAGACCGACTTCACCAACCCCTGAAAGATGGTTGGATTCTTCTTCATGATTACTCTTCGTCAGGATCCTCGGAAGGCTCTTCAGATTCTTCGGATTCAGCCTCTTCTTCGTCCTCAGCGTCCTCTTCGTCTTCTTCATCGTCCCAATCTTCATCGAAATCATCGTCATCCCAATCGTCGTCGTCCCAGTCGTCATCCTCATCCTGCTTGCGCTTCAGAAGGAAAAGAACGGAAAGGAGTACGGCGGCTGCCAAAGCGGCACCGACCAGAATCCACATAAATTTCTTATCTTTTTTCTCGGTCAGAAGTTCTTTTACCTGATTGATATCCAGTGATGTCATCACACTCATCCTCCTTAAATAATTCTACTACTTTTCCCTATTATAACCTATTTTATAAAAGATAACAAGAGGTTTTTTAAAAATACTTTTGAATTCGGATTTGCATGACGAGAATATAAATTATGCAAATAAAAATGGATGAAAGTTGCAAGTGATGAAAATGCACAAATATACAAGCAGAAAAATGAATTTTTTGTATCTTCAAATGACAAGAAAATGAAATTTTGTGATTGACAAAATTCATGATACGATGTATAATCACATTGAAAAGAGCCAAGGGTGTCTCCGATGTGATACGCATCGAGACGCCCTTTTTGTTTTCTTTTTTCAGGACAGGGCGTAGACTCTGCAGGTACCATACGCATCCGCGGGCGGATGGCAGGCTGGCAGGACAGCGGCAAAGAAGGCCGGGCTTGTGTCCAAGATTACATTTCGGGAGGCAAAAGAAATGGATGAAGCAATAAGAGCACTCGTAACAGAGGCGACAACAGAACAGGTATTTGCCGTCTGGTTTTTGATCGGTGCGGCTCTGGTATTCTGGATGCAGGCCGGGTTTGCCATGGTTGAGGCAGGCTTTACGCGGGCCAAGAATACCGGCAATATCATCATGAAGAACCTGATGGACTTCTGTATCGGTACTGTAGTATTTATCCTGATCGGCTTTGGATTGCTGATGGGAGAGGATCTGGTAGGTCTGATCGGTAAACCGGGCTTTGATCTGTTTACCGCATATGAGAATTTTAATTTTTCCAGCTTTGTGTTCAATCTGGTATTCTGCGCGACGGCGGCGACGATTGTTTCCGGCGCGATGGCAGAGAGAACCAAATTCCTTTCCTATTGTATTTATTCCGGTGTGATCTCCGCGGTGGTCTATCCCATTGAGGCTCACTGGATCTGGGGCGGCGGCTGGTTGGCCAGCATCGGCTTCCATGATTTTGCCGGTTCCTGCGCGATTCACATGGTCGGTGGTATCTCCGCACTGATCGGCGCCAAGCTCCTGGGTCCGCGTATCGGAAAGTTTAAGTATGACGAGAAGGGTAAAGTAGTTAAGGTAAATGCATTCCCTGGACATAGTATCGCACTTGGCGCGCTTGGCGTATTCATCCTGTGGCTTGGATGGTATGGATTCAATGGCGCGGCAGCCACTTCTGTGGATCAGTTGGGATCGATCTTTTTGACGACGACGGTAGCGCCGGCGGTCGCGACGGTTGTTTGTATGATATTTACCTGGATTAAGTATGGTAAGCCGGATGTCTCGATGTGCCTGAACGCTTCGCTTGCAGGTTTGGTTGCGGTTACGGCCGGATGTGATGTTACCGATGCGCTCGGCTCCGCGATTATTGGCGCGGTCGGCGGTTTGCTGGTGGTCTTTGGAGTCTGGCTGCTGGATTACAAGCTGCATATAGATGATCCGGTCGGCGCTGTTGCGGTTCATTGCATGAATGGTATATGGGGTACGCTTGCTGTCGGCCTGTTCGCGACGTCCAGCGCACCTGGATATTCGATCACGTCTGCCTCTGGCGAGCAGCTGGTCGGCCTCTTCTACGGCGGCGGACTGAAGCTGCTGGGCCTGCAGATTACCGGTATCCTTTCGGTTGCTGCCTGGACCGCGGTTACGATTACAATCACATTCCTGATTATTCGGAAGACGGTTGGGCTTCGTGTCAGCCGGGAGGAGGAGACGTTGGGTCTCGATATTACAGAGCATGGCCTGCCCTCTGCTTATGCAGGTTTTGCGATGCTTCCGGAATATATCGACGAGGGAGATAAGCCGGTTATGGTGTCTGGAGATATCCCGGCGGCAGAGGCCGTTCCGGTAAAGCGTGTGCCGACATTTGAGGAAGGTACCGCGAAATTTACCAAGGTTGAGATCATCTGCAAGGAGTCCCGCCTGGAGACGCTGAAGAACGCGATGATGGATATCGGAATTACTGGTATGACAGTCTCCCATGTACTTGGATGCGGCATCCAAAAGGGTGCGCCGGAATATTACCGTGGTGTACAGATCGAAGCGAGCTTGCTGCCTAAGGTACAGGTGGACATCGTAGTAAGCGCGGTTCCGGTCCGGACCGTGATCGATACGGCAAAGCGTGTACTCTATACCGGCCATATCGGCGACGGCAAGATCTTTGTCTATGATGTAGAGAATGTCGTCAAGGTCCGTACGGGCGAGGAAGGCTATGACGCCCTGCAGGATGTTGAATAACCTTTAAGAATATCGGAGCATACATGAGGCGCGTCCCCTGGGGACGCGCCTTTATGTGATATTGGTAGAACCGCAGTATGACACTGGAAAAAGCCGCGCCTCTATGATATAATAAAAATATCAGTGCCAGAAACGCTTAAAGGAGCCAATATGAATTTACCGACATTAAAAACAGAACGCCTGATTTTGCGAAATTTTACAGAAGACGATATGGAAGCGCTTTTTCTGATACTACAAGACAAAGAAGCAAATACATTCCTGCCGTGGTATCCGGCACAAAGTCTCGAAGCCGCCAGGCTTTTTTATGAAGAAAAATATGCGCTGCCGCGGTCATACGCCTATGCGATTTGCTTGAAAGAAGATAATTTTCCGATTGGCTATATCAATATCGATATGGAGGAGCCTCACGATTTGGGTTACGGGCTTCGCAAGGAATTCTGGCACAGAGGAATCGCTACAGAAGCAGGCAGAGCCGTGATTGAACAGGTGAAAAAGGCCGGATTACCGTACATTACCGCAACGCACGATAGGAACAATCCCAGAAGCGGCGGCGTTATGCGGAATGTGGGGATGCAATACCAATATTCTTTTGAAGAGCAGTGGCAGCCCAAAAATATATTGGTTACGTTCCGAATGTATCAGCTGAATCTTGATGGCAATGAAAGCAGGGCCTGCAGAAAATACTGGGATACTTCCGCGGTACATTTTATAGAGTCGGATTTAGACTGTATTCTTGTCAAATAATACGAAGTGTAAGAAGAGAATATGACAGATAAACCGCCAGCTTCCTTAAGGGAGGCAGGCGGTTTTGATATCAGAAGACGGCCCAATAAAAAATCAGGACCCCATAGCTGGAGTCCTGACTGGAAAGTCTGTATTTTATTGCCCGGCATCTCCGGAGGAGTTTTCTCCACTGGGATTATTGCCGGAAGAATTGCCACCGGAATTATCGCCAGAGCTGTCCTCGCCGGAATTCTCGGTCTCATGGCCGCCAGGGCAGACTTCATCGCTGCTGGAAGTGCTGGGGACATAATCCCGAACATAGCTTGCCTTAAAGCCCATGTTGGGTTCGCGGACTTCCAGGATCTTTTCCAGCTCAGCCAGATCGTAATTCCGGCGCACACCGTAGACGGGCTCTGTCTGGCAGGTTCCGTCCGGATTGGGCGCCAGTCCGGAAACGGTGCAGCGCTCTCCGGAAACATGTACATTGCAGTAGCTGCCGGGAACGGTTCCTTCTACAAAGTATTCCGTATAAGCGTAACTTCCGCAGGAGCCGGTAGCCAACAGTCCGGACTTGCTGCAGACGGTCGCGGTAGTGATGCCCTCCGGGGGATCCTCAAAGGTACTGTATTCCAGATTCTCGTGTACCGCGTTCATGATTCCGTTGAAGAAGGTATCCCGGTCATCGGAATTGTATCGGGTCGTCAGAGAACCGTAATCACCGGTATAACGAATCATATCGTATCCCTGCCAGAGGGAGAAGAGGTACCGGGGCGTCCAGCCGACCAGCCAGTAGTCAGCGGAATCGTTGGTGGTACCGGTTTTGGCGGCAATCGGAGTACCATCAGAGATACGCAGGCTGGTCGCCGTCTCATATCCCAGACCGCTGCCGCCGCGGACAGTGCTTCGCATCATGTTTTCGACAATCCACGCGTTCTGCGCAGAGAGCGCCTGATGGCTCTCAACCTGAGAACCTTCCGGTGTTTTATCAAGCAGAAGATTGCCGTTATGGTCGTAAACCTTGGTATAAAAGCTTGCTTTGATGTACGTTCCGGAATTGGCGATAGAAGCGAAAGCATTGGCCAGTTCAAGGTTGGTTACACCGTTGACCAGTCCGCCCAGCGCCATGGTGGCGGTCACATCACCATCAGAATCCGAGGTGCGGCCGACCAGAGAGGTGATACCAAAGTGTTCTGTAACGTATTCATAAGCCAGATCCGGACCGATATCCATGATACAGCGCGCCGCGATCAGGTTCATCGAGTTGGCGATACCCTGGCGGATGGTAGCGAAACCAAAATACAGATTGCGGCTCCACCAGTTGTAGGGAGACCAGCCGCCTGTTTCTTCAGGGTTCAGAGGAACATCGTCATAAGTGGTGGCGGCAGTGCGTCCGGCACCGTCCAGAGCCGGAGCGAAAGCGGATAATACCTTAAAGGTGGAACCGGGCTGTCTGGTAGAGTCTGTCGCGCGGTTCAGCGCCATATCGACCGTTTTTTCACCGCGTCCGGCGCTCATGCCTACGACCTGACCGGTGGAAGGATCCATGATTATAATGCTGAGCTGCGGCTCCAATGTCAGAGTGACAGACTCGGCATATCGGCCGGTATCTTCAACAGTCAGCCCATACTGCGCGAGCTTTTCGCTGCGGTAGGATTCCACTGCGTAATTGGCCTCGTCCTCCGTATCATACAGAAGATTATACAATCCGAAGTTGTCATAGGAGGTTCGGTCCTCACTATAGATACTTAAAGCGTAATTGAGCTGGTAATAAGTCGGTACACGGTTGAAAAGCGTAGTCATATTGTCTACGTAATAGTCAATCGCGTCCTGAATATACTGCTCCTGAGTCAGATGAATCTGCAGCCCTCCGTGGTAGACCTTCTGGATGGCTTCTTCTTCGCTCATGTTATAGAACTTCATCAGGTCTTCCTGTACCTGGCTGATAGCAGCCTCCTGGAAGAATGTATAATGTACGCTGGAATCCTCCTCCTCCGGATCGTCAGGGGAGGACTGAGTATTCTCCGTAATCAGACCGAATACATCTTCCCGCAGCGCGGCGTTATACTCGGATTCCGTGATATAGCCCTGATCATACATGGCTTTCAGAACCAGATGCTGACGCTCTCGGCAGGCCTTTTGCTCAGTTACAGGATCGTAATAGGAAGGAGCGTTCAGAACACCCGCCAGAACCGCGGCTTCCGCGATCGAGATGTCGCCGACGTTTTTGTTGAAATAAAAACGGGAAGCGGACTGTACACCGTAGTTGCCGTTACCGAAGTTGACATAGTTCAGATAGGTTTCCAGAATATGCTGCTTAGCGGCGGTCTGTCCCATCTCCTGTGTCAGCTGGTACTCATACTGCAGAGCCATGTACCACTCCTGAATCTTACGTGTCATGGCCGTATCGGCAGAAAGAGCCAGATTTTTGATAACCTGCTGTGTGATGGTACTTCCGCCCTGAAGATCGCCGCCCTGAAAGATCAGGACGCCGGAACGCAGGATACCCTCGATGTCGATACCGTTGTGCTGATAAAAACGGGAGTCCTCAATCGCGACAACCGCATGCTGCATATGCAGGGGAATGTCATCAATCGAGACCTCAGAACGCATGACTGAAGTGTAAATCGGTGTCATCTGATTACCGTCTTTATCGTAGATATAGGATGTGAAATCTTCGATCTCATAGTTATCCCGCACCGGGGCCGCGTCAATAATGCCCATAAAACCGCCCAAAAGTACACCGGCTACGATAAAGACCGCAGCCAGAATGGCGATGCAGGCGATCCGCAGGATATTCAGCCAAATCTTAGAAACCAGACGCTGCTGATCCACTTCTTTTTGGAAACGCTTGCGTTGGTTTGCCTGTTTACCGTAATCCATAATTACCTCCTTTAATAAGCCGGCATCATCGGGAGAATGATATCAGCATACAACATATTATACCAAGAAATATGAATTCTGAAAAGACCTTCTTACAATTTAAATGTTAATTTTACGGAGAAAGCAGAAAGGGCCTATTTATGAGAAAAAAGAGGGGATATGGACGGCGTCCGAAAGGAAATCTTAAGAAACGCTGGAGGCTTTGGATATTTATATTCCTCCTGCTGAGCCTGCTTTTTGTTTTGTATCAGAACCTGAAGCCTTCTGTGATGGCTTACGCTCGGATGAACGCGGATTCGCTGATGAGTACGATTGCCAATGAGGCGCTGCGCCAGAGTCTGGAAGGATATGAAAAAGGGTCGGAGGAGCTTCTTCGATATTACTATGACGATCAGGGCAAGATGATTGCCTGCGGAATCGACGCGCTGGAGATCGGGCGCCTGTCGATTCAGATGCTGTCGGCAATGGATCAGTATTTTGAGGAACATGATTCGCTGATATTTTATGTGCCGGCAGGAGCGGCCTTTGGAGATTCGGTTTTTGTAGGATGGTGGCCGGATATTCCGGTACGGGTTCGGTTGATCGGCAATGCGGATATCAGCTACGACCGCGCGTTTGAGGCAGTGGGCATCAATCAGGTCAATCACAGGGTGTGGCTCGATCTGCAGTTTGTGATTCAGGTGTCGGCACCGCTGATGAGTGAGATCATGACCTCCTCCAGACAATTTGTCCTGGTGGACCGTACGTTCTCCGGGGATATTCCGCTGATCTTTACACAATAACACAAGAAACCGCTTGCATCCTCGCGGCGCTTTTGTTATGATAATATACGAGAAAGGGGTGGAGCGGTGAAAGCCTTTAAGACCGTATATGAGAGAGCAGAAGCGGAAATCGTTGAGAAAAAGTCCCGTTTTATCGCGACGGTTCTGCCGGTGGAGAAAGAAGAAGAGGCAGAGGCGTTCCTGGCAGAACTCAGGAAAAAGTATTGGGATGCCAGCCATAATGTATATGCGTATAGGATCGGACTGAGCAAGACCGTGGAACGCTTCAGCGACGACGGAGAGCCGGTGCATACCGCGGGAATGCCCATCCTGTCCGTGCTGCGCAAGGAAGAGCTGTATAATGTGTGTGTGGTTGTAACAAGATATTTTGGAGGGACACTGTTGGGAACCGGCGGGCTGGTGCGGGCGTATTCCGCGGCGGCGCAGGCGGGCCTTGCGGAAGCGGGGATCATCTGTAAGGAGACGTATCTGCGGTATCATATCGATATGGATTATACGATGCTGGGGAAGATGCAGTACAGTGCGGCCAATGCCGGATGGACAATTCTGAATACAGAATACGCGACGCAGGTCGGCATGGACCTGCTTATTCCGAAAGACGAGCGTGACGGTTTTTTGAAGGCGCTGGCGGATCTCAGTGACGGCAGACTGTTCCCGGAAGAACAGGGCAGTGTGCTGGCGGCGCAGAAGGATGGCGTATGGCATTATTATGAACAGGAGGAAGAATAAGGATGAACATGGTATTGTGTGTTTCTTATATAGCCAAACCGGGGATGCGTGAAGCATTCCTGGAGAAGATCGAATCCATGGGGATTCAGGAGAAAGTAGAGCGGGAGAACGGATGTATCCGGTATGAATATTACCGTTCGGTTCGGAATGCGGACGAACTGCTGCTGGTAGAAAAATGGGAGAGCGAGGAGTGTCAGGCCGAGCATGTGAAGCAGCCGCATATGGCAGCACTGCGGGAATTGAAGGAACAGTATGTAGTAAGCACCAGTGTAGAAAAATCCTTCTGTATATAAGAAAGAACTGGTGAAAAAAACTCTTGACAGGCTACTTTTATTACGGTAGAATAGAGAATGCTATGAGCTATGAAGAGAAGAGTAGCGCTCAGAGTACCGGCATAGAGAGCTTCCGGAGGGTGTAAGGGAGAGCGGTGCTGAACGTGAAGATCATCTCGGAGCTGCGCATCGAATGATTTCAGGAGATTGCGTCGGGGCCGCCCGTTACAGCGGATGGGTAGGGATACCCGCGGAGGCCAGCGCTGGAAGGCGCCGGTAAAGCAAGGTGGTAACACGGAGCACAGGCTCTCGTCCTTAGACAGACGGGAGCTTTTATTATTTATCAGAGGAGAGGAAACCATGTCAGGACATTCAAAATTCGCAAACATCAAGCATAAGAAGGAGAAGACCGACGCCGCCAGAGGCAAGATCTTTACCAAGCTGGGCCGTGAGATTGCCGTAGCGGTCAAGGAAGGCGGCGCGACGCCGGAAGCCAACAGCAAGCTGAGAGACGTTATTGCCAAGTGCAAGGCTAACAATATGCCGAACGATACGATCAGCCGCAGCATCAAGAAGGCAGCGGGCGAGGGCAGCGGAATCACTTATGAAGCGATCACCTATGAAGGCTATGGGCCGGGCGGTACAGCGATCATGGTGGAGTGCCTGACCGATAATAAGAATCGTACGGCGGCCAATGTGCGCCACGCGTTTTCTAAGAATGGCGGCAACATGGGAACGACCGGCTGTGTAAGCTATATGTTCGACAAGAAGGGTCAGATCATCATTGAGCTTAAGGAAGGCATGGATGAGGACGAGCTGATGATGCAGGCGCTGGACGCAGGCGCGGAGGATATGGAGTCCGAGGAGGATACCTGCGTGATCACGACGGCTCCGGAGAATTTCTCTGAGGTGCGTGAGAATCTGGAAAAGGCGGGACTGGTGATGCTGGAAGCGGATATCAGTATGATTCCGCAGAATATGGCCAACATCAACGATCCGGAGCAGGTAGAGAAGATGGAGCGCCTTCTGGAAGCGTTGGAAGATGATGACGATGTGCAGAATGTCTGGCACAACTGGGACGAAGAAGAATAATACTGAAAAG
>CAVGBV010000077.1:0-10909 GCA_963627615.1 Alloprevotella sp. | reverse complement strand
CCTTAAAACTCTAGCAGTCTAAAGGAGGGGACACCATGATTATACAATTGGACGACGACGGATATGTAATCGGGTACGCTGATCATCTTGACGACAGCGCTACACTGCCGGGAGCTGTGGAGGTAGAAGACCTGCCGGAGGGATTTGCGGAGGACTACAGTCATTACCGCTATACAGACGGACAATTGCAGCGGGACACGGAGTGCATAGACAAGGACGCAGCGCAGGCAATCGGGCTGCAAATGCTCAGACAGCTGCAGACGCAGGCGATACTGGCAAGCGCAACGGACGAGCAGGCGTATGTGATGCGGTATCTGTATGATGAGTATGAGGTCGGCAAGGCGTACAAGGCAAGCGATAGATTTATCCGCAACGGAAAATTTTATCGCGTCGAACAGGCGCATACATCAACGGCGCAATGGCCGCCGGAATCCTCTCCGTCACTGTATACGGAGATTGCGGATCCGGCTGAGGAATGGCCGGAATGGGTGCAGCCGACGCATGCGGGTAACGCCTATGCTATCGGCGACAAGGTGACGCATAACGGCAAGCGGTACATCTCGCAAATTGCGGCTAATACGACGGAGCCGGGCAGTGACGCCCGATGGTGGAAGGAGGTGAATTAAATGGCGGACGGAATGGACTACATCACAAGACAAGAGCATGCGGAATTTGTCAAGAGAATGGAGGAAGCAGATCGCCGTCAAGATGCACGCATCAAGGCGCTGGAAGACCTGACAAAGCAGGTTTCCTCTCTTACGATCTCAATCAACAAGATGACGATCAACATCGAGGGCATGGTGACGGAAATGAAAGCGCAAGGGGCACGCCTGGACAAGCTGGAAGGGCGTGACGGCGAGAAATGGCGGACTGTGAGCAGCTACATCTTAACGGCCCTTGTGGGCGCGGTTGTGGCGTGGGGACTCAGGAGTATCGGATTGTAAAATTTGAAGGGAGGTGAAAACATGGATCTTGGATTTTTGACGGAGTACTGCGTACCGGTCATCCTTGCGGCGTGTCTTGTAGTCGGATACTGCATCAAGCATATCAGTTGGCTGGATAAGATCAGCAATCAATATATCCCGGCTATTATGGCCGTGTTGGGGCTGGTGCTGAGTATCCCGGTGACTCTGAGCGCCGGCGACGTGATTACGGTGCAGAGCCTTGTTGGCGGTGCAGTTACTGGACTCGCAAGTACTGGACTACATCAGGCATTTAAAAATTTGATTGAGAAAGAGGGTTAAAATCATGACGCAAGCAGAAAAAGTTGTGAAAATCGCGCTGAATGAGGTTGGGAAAAACGCGGGTGGTGATAAATTTTGGAGCTGGTACGGATTTAAAAACCGCGTGAGTTGGTGCGCTTGTTTTGTCTCTTGGGTCCTTGATCAGGCTGGTGTTCCGTGTCTGGATCTCCGGCCCCTGATCAGTGCTGCGGGATCGGCAGAAGAAGCGGAAGCCATCCAAACGGCTGCACAGGATCCGGATGTAGTGGGAATCATCAGCAAAGGATGTGTCCAGATCTTGGACTTTTTCCAGCAAGCGGGACGGCGGATCGGTGACGAGCCAGCGCAACCGGGTGATATCGTCCTCTATGAGTGGGATCAGAGCGTCGGCGACGGTGTAGATCATGTTGGCATCGTCGAGTCCGTCGAGGGTACGGATCCAGAGACTCAGATCCTACACATGATCGAGGGCAACTGGGGCGACAAAGTGAGCCGTACCACATACCGGTATAGAGACAAGCGAGTATTTGCAATCTGCCGGCCTAAGTATGCGGAGGTGCCGGAGACAATCAAGGCGCCTTTTGAGCTGCAGGCCGGAGACAAGGGCCGAGAGGTACAGCTCCTGCAGATGGCCCTGTTGATGCATGGCTATAGTGTCGGACCGGACGGCATGGATGGAGATTTTGGCACGGAGACCTCTGCAGCGGTGCGACGCTTCCAGACTGATCACGGACTGGCTGCGGATGGCATTGCCGGGACGGATACATGGACGGCCCTCTGTGGCGGATAAAAAAGGGGATCCCTCTACTCAGAGGGATCCTGCTTTTTTTTATCGTTTTCAATTGTTTCCCGGATTGCGCGGAGTATAAATGCGTTAAGGCTTTCTCCGTGTGCTGCGGCGTGGGCCTTAATTTCCGCCCTATAGCCCTTTTTTGACCTTACTTTGATATCATCATAATTCTCCTGCACGTATTTTGCAACGGCTTTTTGATGGGTCTTTGATACTGGCATCATCTCACCTCCTGGAGAAATTATATCACAATTTTGTATTGGGTGCAATATACAAAATACACAAGTATTGGGTACAAATTTTGTATGATTTACTAATTGTAATATTGGGTACAATGGTGTATAATAGAGACATCTTAGGAAGAAAGGAGGTAAACCCGATGGAGTGGATACAGATAATAAAAGATCTGGTCGAAATCGTCGTCCTTGCTTGTACAGCTGGGGAGCTGATCCGGAAGGTCCTTAAAAGGTCCCGGAAGAAAAGCAAGAAGAAAAAACGGAAGTGACCAGATCATGGGAAGGCGGTGCCTGCCGCCTTCCTCCCCTAAAGGGGAGTATCTATAGTATACCACACGGGAGGCAAAAAATGAAGAAAAATTTTTTGAATATTTTGTTGGCCGCGTTGCTTGTGATCCATATCCTTGACGGATGGCCAAAAACCATTTTAGGATGGATCAATATCGGTCTGCTGGCGGTGTGTATCGTGCTGAGCTTGATCAATTGGATATCGGAGAGGCGGGAGTCATAATCCTGCCCCTCTGTGGATGCACTGGAGCCCGCTGGAGACGATTTAGACTAAAAGTCGAGGAAATACCCATCTGCAAAATTAAAACGCCTCTACGGGCCTTAAAACGATTCATCCGGGGATATCTCTCCGGATGATTTTTTATCATTATGAGACAGCAGAATACATGCCTCGTTGATCGGCCTAGTGCGCAAAAAGTGAGCAAAAATTTTAGAAATGGCCTGTATATGTGGATAGAAATCTCTATAAATCGGGTTCGATTCCCATCATCTCCACTAAAACTGAACAAGTTGCCCCCCGTATGCGGGAATCTGTTTTGTTTAGTGTATCGAAGAAGACAAAGGTAACGGCATTGTATGTTGCGAAAGCGATATACAGTGCCGTTATTTTTATGGTACAATACAGATAGCTGTTGAAGGTAAATTTCAGTGGAATTTAAATTTCGTTTTTTAAGACCAACATCCTAAAAAACGTACTTAATGGGTGAAAGCGCTTTTAGGTCAAATGAGGGAGGTGAACAACATGGATGATCTGAGAATCATAGAACTCTACTTTAATAGAGATGAAGAGGCGATTAAGGAGACGGATGCAAAGTACGGTAACCTCTGCCGTAGTATCGCCTATAACATTTTGCAAAATCATGAGGATTCGGAGGAATGTGTTAATGACACTTATGTAAATGTGTGGAACACCATTCCGCCAACAAGACCGTATAATTTTATGGCCTTTATCTGTAAGATTGCGCGGAATCTGTCTTTGAAGCGATTGGAGTTTATGAAGCGCAAGAAGCGGTCGGCGGAGATCATTTTAGCCTTGGATGAGCTGGCGGCAGTATTGCCGGATGAGCGGTATGCTCCTGATGTGAGCGATGAGGATGTAAGTAAGTTGATCAGTAAGTTCCTGCGCGGCCAGGAGGAATATGTCAGGAATATCTTCATCCGCAAATATTTCTATTTCGATTCTATCAGGGAGATCGCGAAGCGTTATTCTTTTACGGAGAGTAAGGTCAAAAATATGTTGTTCTACACCCGAAATAAGTTAAAAGATTACTTGATTAAGGAGGGCGTTGAAATATGAAAACACCGAGAATCGTAAACGCTGTTGGGCAAATAGATGATGATCTCGTCATTGGCGCAGTTAAGTACAAGACCCGAAATAAAAAACATTGGTTACAATGGAGTTCCTTGGCGGCATGCTTGGCGCTACTTGTAATTGCGGGGACAACAATCCTGCCATCCCTATTTGGAGAAAAGACAGCATCAAATGGACGATACAAGAATTATAATATCTATATTAACAATTCTGCAATTGTATGGCCGTGGGAGTATCAGACGATATACGAAAAATATACGAATGTTGGGATAGATGGTGTTGAGTATCATGGGAAAGGCAGTGCGGTATCAGAAGCATTGGTCGGCGAGAGCATTGGCAGCCACACTGTGACTGGATATGATGATAATGAAAAAAAATATACTGCCGAGTTTGAGGCATACGCACTGAAGGATATTGTTCAAAGTCAGTTTATAGCCGTAAAGATGGAGAACAGTTATTATGTCTTTCAGAGGGACAAGTATGTGCCTCCGAATACACTCGGTGAGCTTATGGAAATGGTAAATCTACCAAAGATTGTGGAACTGAGCCGCTTTTCCGAAAAAGAAGATAACCCAGACAGTAATCATTTTGTGTTAAACAATGATGATTATATATGGGAAGTTCTTGCGGATTGTAAAAGTGCTGTTTTCGTAGAGGATGAATCATGGAGAATCGGTGACAGAGAGTATCTGAGCTTTACGATCACCTCTGATTCTCTTGGCGTCTACAAGGCAGCTCTTTATGTGACGGAGGATGGCTATCTGTGGACTAACGCGTTTGGCTGGCAGTATTTATTTAATATAGGAGAGAAAGCAGCCGAAAAGATTATCCAGTATGCAAAAGAGAATTCCATCGAAACAGAATATGAAGCGTATAGAAACTCGGTTGTCGGTACGATCGTTGAGATCACAGAAGAATATATCCTTGTGGATGATTCTATTCTGTGCAAAAATCCGGCAGATGGTATCACCTATAAAGTTCTGCTAAATGACCTTCGAATCTCACGTTATGTAGATTGTGGAATTGTCAAGCTTGGAGATACAGTACAGATTTCCTATGAAGGTGAAATGGAAGAGAGCGATGTTAATACCATTACAAGCGCAATCGCGGCATCCAAAGCAACTATTTCCAACGGAGATGTATCAATTTCTGAATAAATCATTTAGCCCTGCAAGGCCTAAAATCTTGCAGGGCTAAATGATTTCCCAATCTTCTTATACTGTTGAGTAAGCAATAGCCATAAGATCCGGAATCAATCGGGCGGTTATGTTCGGTCTTGATACCCAGATTTTTCAAAAACTCATAGAGGATGATCTCGGCTCTGGAATCGAGAACCGTCCCGTCAAAGGATATATCCTTATCCAGAGGTAATTTCTCAAGCCCAAGCTCCTGATATAATTTCATCTGCTGGCGGGCTTCGCGGCGCTCGGCAGGTGATAGACTCATCAGCTGCTGGTTGAGCTCCTTACGCTCCTGACGCCATTTCTGTCGTTCATCGTATTCGGCCAGGACCTGAGATTCGTCCCTGCGCCTCACATAATAGGTCTTATCGGCAGTCTGCTTGTAATAATACATGTGTCCGTTGGTGTGGCGCTTGCGGGACAGGCTCCAAGTGCCGCGGTACGAGAGGCATTTGGCGGTAACGAATAGATAATAAATCACTGGAAACAAAATATCCCTCCTTAGGAGGGATATTATATCACTATTCTGAATATTTTGCAATCATAAAATATATAAGAAGAATGGCGAATTATTTTACCGGGATCAGCAGATTACCGATGATTTTTCCTCAAGTTGAAGCCGGTAATCGGTATCCGCTTCTAGAGAGAGCGTTTTGGAGACGGTATTGTATTCTTCTTCATATTCCTCCGGGTAAAAGTGAAACTCAAACTTTTGCGTACTTTCGTATTCTGCAGCGCCATTGGAACAGGCCGAGAATGCGAATAGAATGAAAGGAAATGTAAGCAAAACCGCTATTTTCTTAAATTTGTTCATCATTTATAACTCTCCCGTCTTGAATTGTAATCAAACGTTTGGCATAAGAGGCAATTTGTCGGTCATGTGTGATCAGGATCACCGTTTTTCCGGCGGTGTTCAGTTCTGAGAATTTCCGCATAATTTCTTTTCCAGTTCTGCTGTCCAGCGCTCCTGTCGGCTCATCAGCGAGAAGAATGTCCGCACCGCAGGCAATTGCCCGCGCGATCGCTACACGTTGTTTCTGTCCGCCGGATACATGGATGGGCTTCTTTTTTGCCAGTGCGGCGATACCAACGGCATTCAGGGCGGAGAGCACCTTCTTCTTTCGCTCAGCCTTGGACAGAGGTTGCTTTATCAGCGGTACTTCCACGTTTTCAAATACCGTATAATCATCGATGAGTGCGAAATGCTGGAACACAAAGGCGATTCTGCGTCCGCGGAGAGAAGACAGTTCTTTTTCTTTTTTTCGGCTCAGGTCTGTACCGTCAAGCAGATAGCTTCCGGCAGTAGGGGTATCCATACAGCCGATGATATTAAGAAGCGTTGTTTTACCAGAGCCGGACGCGCCCATGATGGAGATGAACTCGCCTGCTTCGATTTTCAGATCAATATCGGATAATGCCGGAGTAACAAGATCGTCATTACGGTATTCTTTTGTAATATGCTTTAATTCAATCATTGCCATTGGTATTGCCTCCTATCAATTCACTGGGGTGATAATGAAAGATTTTACTTGCCGGGATGATCGTTGCGGCGATGACAAGCGCGGCCGCGACCCATAGGCAGATCGGCAGTGTGTACTGGATATGAGCCGTCAGCAGTACTTCCCTGAACAAATCGGTACTTCGTATGAATTCAGTCAATTTCAGTAACCAGGCAAGCAGCGTCGAGGAAAATACAATAACTGTAATTTCCGCAGATATGCAGATGGCGATGTCTCTCAGAGTCAAGCCATATGCGATCAGCACGCCATATTGCCGGCGTTTTAAAAGAGCGTTTGTGGTAAATACCGCAATGATGGAGCTGATTGCCATGAGAGAGATGAAGATCGCGATTGCGGCTTGCCGGGCGGTAAAAGTTTGTGTGTCCTGGCGATATACTTCGTATTCTTCGGCGAGGGTATCTGCTGTAGCTTCAAATCCATGCCGGATGGAATAGTCTGCGATTTCCTGCTTTAAATATTCAATATCTGCCGTTTCGGAAAGCAGGATATAGGTGTTGTGCAAACAGGAAAGCTGGGTTATAATATCCTTTTTTGCGCCGTCAGAAAAAGGCGCGATAAACCAACCGTTCATAGAAACCATAGGAAAACGGATCAAATCATCTTCCTCGACCCAGTGACTGCCTTTTGAAAAATAGCCGGCAACCTCATATACTTCTCCGGTTCGGTCATTCGTAAGCTGGGTGCCTACAGGTAAGGCACTCTGGAATATCTCGCTCACATAGAGAGGCAGACTGCCGGATGCCGTTTTTGAGTAGTTCCGGAGACCGCCTTTTACGAATGACAATATCTCTTCATCCACGCTTAATAGCTGTGTAATATCCGGGTGATTCTCATATTTCCCTCCGGCAACCGCTGCCGCGTTAATCGTCTGATAGGCGTCGGAGGCTTTCAGTTCAGAAAAGTACATGCCTGTTAAATCAAACTGCCCGACCGCCGTTACACCGGGAAGCTGCGCGATATAGTTCCTGTATTCCGTCAAAACATTCGCAAAGGATGGACTTTCGTATGTAGTATGGTAGTTCAGATGCAGGACATTTTCCATATCATAGCCCAGGCTGCGCTCGAAGATCTTCTGCTGATATGCGGCGCTTGCGGCATTTGTGATAGAGGTCAGTACGGTATGCATGGCAATGAAGCACACGATGAACAGGAGAAGAGTAAAAAACTTCTTTTTCTTTACTTCTTTTATCGCAAGGTTTAGGATCGCGCCCATTAGGAAAGCACCTCCGCCGGATGGATTTTCAATATCCGTATCATGGGAAACAGTACAGAAATCAATAGGGTGAATAGCAGTAGACCGCCTGTGCTAAGCACAAAAAAAGGTGTCAGTTCAAGCGAGAAGATCGCTGTGTTCCGGCTTTTTAACACAGCAAGCAATATAATGCTGATAATCAGGCTGATTGCCAGCGTCCCTGCCATCTCAGAGAGGATCATACGCATCAGCTGCCTGTTCGACCAGCCAAAGGCCTTGCGGATCGCCATGTCCCGCCGCTTGGTGATGATCCAGTAATTGGTTACCGTAAGGCAGTTCGCGATAGAGAAAACATATATCGCGAGGGACAGAGACAGGCCGGTATTCTGCATGGTAAGGAAAATAGGCGTATCGCTGTCCATTTCGGACAGGGAGTGGATCAGTGAATTGACGGAGCTGATACCGATCCATACGGAAGTCAATGAAATCGCAAAACCAACGACCAGTAAAAAAGTAGTCGGCTTGCATTTTCTTTTCAGAGTTTGCAGCATAGAAAACCTCGCTTTCTGTTTTTTTCACTCTTATGACGGCGCATACTCTGATTTGTTACAAAGAAAATAAAAAAAAGCCGCATCGGTTTTCACCAATGCGGTACGATTGGAACAGAATTTATTTGTTCCAGAGCAGCTCTGAAGCGGCGATGACCTCTTGTAATTCCTCGTCGCTCATGCTTTCAAGATCCGTGTAAAGCCCTGAGAAATAATATACGGCATCGATCTGATCCGCACCCTTGTCCGCCGGGCAAAGAACGTATTCCGAGAATACCTGCGGATTGGTAGTGAGAGCAGCCCACTTTGTGTCGGACAGGTAGAAGAATAGATAATTTTTTTCCTGTCCGTTTACCGTGCTGGTAATTCTTTTGATCTTTACATAGGAGGCTTCGCTTCCGCGCAAACGTCCTATCAGATCGCCGTTTACCATTGAAACAGAAACATTATCCTCATACTCTACGATTTCCGTGGTACTTTTTAAAATGCTGGCGGCAGCCAGTGCGAGTGCGGCAAGGATTGCCAAGACGGCAATAACGACAAGGAGCTGCCGCCGAAATATTTTCTTCTTGACGGACAGAAAGGAAGCGGCCTTTTGCTGTTCACAGTCTGAAGCAGGCGATTCCGGTTCCGGCAGGACACCTTCACGCATAGCAGAGAAAAACTGTCTGCAATCCGGGCATTCCTGTAAGTGCTGTTCAACGGCCTCTTTGCTTTCTTTGCTGCACACACCGTCAAGATACAGAGGTAAGAGGTCCTGAATCATTTTACAAGGATATTTCATTTGAAATCCTCCTTTATCTTCATTTTGGCTCTATGATATGTAACGCGGGCCCAGCTCTCCGTTTTGCCGAAGAGTACGCCGATATCCCGAAAAGAAAGTTCCCCAAAGGTACGCATCCAGAACACCTCTTTATATGGCTCGTCCAGGGTGTGAAGCAGTGTGTGAATCTGCAACGCAGCCTCTTTATCGTATAGCCTTTGTTCGATAGAATCAGTGGAGGAAATCTCCTCCGGCGGATCGTCGGTTTGGCGTTTCCGGCGTTTGGCTTCGGTATAAAATGTGTTTTTGGCAATCTGACACAGCCAGACGTTCAATTTACATTCTCCACGGAAGGAATCAATGCTTTTCAGCGCTTTAAAGAAAGCTTCCTGGGTGATTTCCTCTGCCAGGGATTCCTCCCTGCAAAGGGACAGGACATACCGGAATACGATATCGTAATATTCCGAGTAGATTTTTTCAAAGTCTTTCACCCAAACACCTCGCTTTCTGATGATGATTAAGAAGAGGCGGCATCTTTGCTGCGCTCTACGACTCTATGACTACGGTAAACACAGAATGTTACAAATCATTTTGAAAATATTTTATCTTTTTTTGAAAAAATGAAAGTCGCAGCAGTCTCCGCCATATCCCAGGGCTTGGGTACGGGTAAAGCCTATTTTTTTCAGGCCGCCATATGTCACGTTGTCAGCGTCGCAAAAAAGACGGCACAGCTCCGCACAGCCATGCTGAATACAGGCTGTATGCCAGAGGCACGCATGAATCGTAACGTCAAAGGAATCGTTGTGATGGGCCTGATCACTTTTCCATAAGTCGGATGTGCGCATGATCTTAAGGAATATGTGACTGTAAATAAAATAAAATAAAATCCAGGTACTGCTTCCATTTTTGCGGTGGAGGCATGGTTCTTCGCGCCGACTTTATTCAGCATGTATTTTCGTGTGAATGCATAGGCGTCCTCTTCGGAAGAAGCGGTCAGAGCCTTGTACAGCGCGATGCACGGCAAAACCATCTGAGATAGTGTTTTCATCCGGCTTTTGGATATGTCTTTTTCAGTTTTGAGCAATGCATCCAGCGTATCTTCTTGATGGCGGAATAATGCCTCGCCTTTGTCCTCTCCGAATTCTTCGATTAAAAAAGCCTGGATCTGTTTTTGCTGTTTTATATGGCTCATTGCACTGCCACCTCCTCTTATAGTATAGCATGCGGCGGCGGATTATTCCAGACCGGGATGCCGGTGTATGTGAAAAAGAATATGCACGGATACCGCTTTTGTGGTATGATATAAGCAGTCAGGAGGGAATGGAAATGCATGAGGATGTAGAATTTACCAATATGTGTATGGTATGCAGCGGGAATCAGGTCCTGGTAATCGACCGGAAAAAGCAGGATTGGCCAGGAGTCGCGTTCCCGGGAGGTCATGTAGAGATGGGAGAGTCCTTTACGGATGCGGTGATCCGGGAGGTCTGGGAGGAGACAGGATTGACGATTGAGTCTCCCCAGATATGCGGAATCAAGGATTGGCGAGAAGAGGGTACAAGATACGTTGTTCTATTATATAAGACGGAGAAGTTTCGAGGAACATTGCAATCATCGGAAGAAGGAGAGGTCTGGTGGGCGGATATGGATAAGCTCTCGGAACTGAAGCTGGCTTTCCATATGGAGGAGACGCTGCGCCTTTTTACGGAGGATGGAATTAGTGAATTCTTTTATCGGCAAGAAGGAGAAAATTGGGTTTACGATTTAAAATAGCGGTATCTGCCGTATTTTTTCTGCTGTAGGCTTGATATTTGACACGTGATGTTGTAAAATGAAGATGATGCCGGAGAGACCAATAT
>CAVGBV010000076.1:0-11440 GCA_963627615.1 Alloprevotella sp. | reverse complement strand
TAGCGGTTTTTACAGGTATCGATGTTGTTGAACATCTGGTAATCATTGTATATTTTGAAGACGGCAGGAATATCTACGCCGAAGGGGCAGTCCATGCAATATCGGCAGCCGGTACACGGAACCAGGGGCTTAGCGTGAATGGCAGCCATGACATCCTTTACTGCCTGCTGTTCAGTCTCATTCAGCGGCTGCATCTTGTCGAAGGTGGCAAGATTCTGTTCCATCTGTTCCAGATTGGACATACCACTCAGAATGACGGCCACATTGTCCTGAGAGGCGACAAAACGCAATGCCCATTCGGCATCGGTGGAGCCGGGACATGCCTTACGGAACGGAGCGGCAACATCAGGAGCAAGGTTGGCCAGAGCGCCGCCTCGGATAGGTTCCATGACGATGATCGGAACACCTGCCTCGGTCGCGATATTATATAATTCCTGAGCATAATCATCCCAGTCAAAATAATTGATCTGCAGCTGGCAGAAGTCCCATTGTCCCTCGGCTAACATTTTGCGGAGCGTTTCCGGTTTATCATGGAAGGAAAAACCAGCGAAGCGGATCTTGCCCTGCTTTTTCAATTCCTGCTGATACTCATTGGCGTGCCATTTCTTGGCGTCTTCCCAACGATCGGCATTCATCGCGTGGAGCAACAGAAAGTCGATGTAACTGACACCCAGACGGCTCAGTTCCTCTTCAAAGATTCTGGCAACATCTTCCGGTCCATTGGCCATCCATAAAGGAATTTTGTCAGCAATGGTAAAGGAATCCCGCGGATAGCGGTCGACAAGACATTCTTTTAACACGCCCTCGCTCTTTTGACCATGATAAACATAAGCGGTATCAAAATATGTCAGACCTGCGGCGATCGCGCTGTCAACCATCTTTTTGACGGTCTCGGTGTCCACCTCTTCGCCGATTCTGGGCATACGCATAGCGCCGAAACCTAGACGGGAGACAGTTGTATCAAGGGATGGAATGTACTTTTTCTGCATATGAAAACCTCCTTAATTAGATTGATTTAATTATATATGAATTATCCGGAAAAGTCCATGGAGTATTCTGAAAATATACTGTATAATGAGGGCATAAGGAGGCGAGGCAATGAAACAAATCAATTGGCAGGGACATAGGATCTCCCGAATCGCTCTGGGATCTACTAATTTTGGCGAACCGATGAGCAGGGAGGAATCCTGGCGGGTTATAGATTATGCCAGAGAACAAGGAGTGAATGTGCTGGATACAGCCAGGGTCTACGGCGAGTGGTATAAAAACGGCGGCCGATGTGGATATTGTGAAGACGTGATTGGCAGTTATCTGGAGAATCGAAAATGCAGAAGCCAGGTGTATCTGATTACCAAAGGCGGACATCCGCCCCTTCATCAGCGGCATGAGTCGCGCTTAAACGCGAAGTGCCTGCGGGAGGACCTGGAGGCTTCGCTGTTGGATCTCAGAACAGATCATATTGATCTGTATTTTCTGCACCGAGACCACAGCAGTATGGATTTGCCGGAAGTGATGGAGACACTGGACCGGTTTGTAAAAGAAGGAAAAGTGGGCGCAATCGGGGCTTCCAATTGGAGATATGACAGAATCCGGATGGCCAATCGATATGCAAAGGAGCATAGCCTGACGCCCTTTACGGCAAGTCAGATCGAATGGAGCATGGCAAAATTTGAGGACTGCTGCAATAAGGATGATACGCAGCTTGCAATCCGTCCTGAGGAATACGAAGAATATAAGAAGAGCGGAATGCTTGTGATGTGTTTTACGGCTCAGGCCCACGGGCTTTTTAGCAGAGCGCAGACACTGGGAGGATATGATAAGCTGGACACATTGGGGAAATACAAAGATCCAGCGAACCGGCAGAGAATCGAGATGGCCCTATGGCTTTGCAAAAAATACAGGGTGTCGCCTGCAGCATTGGCCGTAGCGTATCTGACCAGTCAGGACTTTCCAGTCATTCCCATACTGGGATGCAGCCGATTGGAACAGATGATGGACTCCCTCTCCGCACCGGATCTGACGCTCAATGCAGAGGACTATTATGCCCTGCTCCAAAATGAGACCGTCTGAACCAAAGCGGGGAGAACGGAATATACTGTAGCATCTCCGTATAGGAAGTGTTGAAAATGTGGAACGGAATTGATGTCAGCCGGTTTCAGGGACAGATCGACTGGGAACAGGTGACGACGGATTTTGTTATTATTCGGGCAGGCTTTGGTACAGGAACACTGGATCCGCAGTTCGAACGCAATATTACAGAATGCAACCGATTGGGGATTCCCTGCGGCGTGTATTGGTTTTCTTATGCGCTGAGCCCGCAGGCGGCGTCAGAAGAGGCCCGAAGGTGTCTGGAGGCGGTTCGTCCGTACCGCCTGGAATATCCGGTCTGCTTTGATTATGAATATGATTCGGTGCTGTATGCCAGGAGAAATGGTGTGGAGGTGACGCAGCGTCTGGCGACGGATTTGGTTAAAGCGTTTTGCGGCACCGTTCAGGAGCTAGGCTATTATGCCATGTATTATGCCAATACGGATTTTCTGCAAAATGTTTTTTATCCGGCGGAACTGACGGAGTACGATCTGTGGTACGCACGTTACCGAGAGGGCGAGACGCCGGGGCGGGAAAATGTCGGAATCTGGCAGTACAGTGATACCGGGCGGATACCGGGGATCATAGGAAATGTTGATTTGAACCGCGGATATAGGGATTATCCAGCGATTATCCGGCGCGCGGGACTTAATCAGCTGGAATGAGAAAAAATGGCGGCTCACTGTATCCAGTGAGCCGCCGGTTTTTTAATTCATCTTCCGGTACTGTAAGGGGGTCATCTGAAATGCTTTTTTGAATACCCTCGTGAAATGTTCGGCATTGGGATATCCTACGGCATAGGATATATTTTCGACCGTCATATTCCCATTCTTGAGCAGCGTTTTCGCACGCTTCAGACGAACCTGCGTCACCTGCTCGCCAAAGGTCTTTCCGGATTTGTCCTTGATGTATTTGGAGATATAGGGCGTGGACAGATGGAATTGTGCGGCCATGTCCTCCAGTGTGACTGTCTGATAGTTGGTTTGGATATAATTCAGCATATTCATTAACCGATCATCCTGGATGTGCGTATCATTTTGCAGCTGCGGGAGTTTATTGACGGCAACGACCAGCGCGTGAATTGAGGCGGAGATGATATCGTCGTCAATGCCGCATCCCCAATAGGTGTGATCCTGGCATACGATTCCGACATATGCCATGGCCTTGGAGGAAGATCCGCGGGACAATGCGTGCTCTTCATAGACTGTTAATTCATAGCTGATACCGAAATACTGCTTGATTGTGTTGCTGACGGCATCCAGACGTCCGTTTCCGTTTGCGTCTACGATCGTCTTCTTCTCACCGCACTGAATGGTAGATTCTGCCATGATACCCTCCGTCTGGCGGAAATGGCACTCACTGATGGTAAAGATCGGCGTATAATCCAGGTAGTTTTCGGAGAAGATCTCATAAACCCATTGCGGGGACAGCTCCTTGTGTTCTTCATCAGAAACCTGTTTTACGGCATAGCCCACTTCCTCCCGCATTTTTTCCGGGATAGAGATGGAGAAGTTCTGCTTAAGAATATAGGCGACGCCTCCCTTGCCGGACTGGCTGTTGATGCGGATGACATCCGCGTCATAGGTGCGTCCGACATCCAAGGGGTCGATGGGCAGATAGGGGACAGTCCACTCCTTCAGTGCGTGTGCCTCTCTCCAGGCCATACCCTTGGCAATGGCATCCTGATGGGAACCAGAAAAAGCGGTAAATACCAGGTCGCCGGCATAAGGCTGACGATCCGGCACCTGCATGCGGGTAAGCCGTTCATATACTTCGCGAATCTGAGGCATGGCAGAGAAGTCAAGACCGGGATCCACACCATAGGAGAAAAGGTTCATGGCGACGGTGATCAGATCCACATTGCCGGTTCGCTCGCCATTGCCGAACAGTGTGCCCTCGACACGATCGGCGCCGGCCAGCACGCCAAGCTCCGCATCGGCGACACCGCATCCTCTGTCATTATGAGGATGCAGGCTGATCAGCACATTGCTGCGGTATTTGAGGTGTTTGTGCAGATATTCGATCTGCGTCGCAAAGACATGGGGCATCGCGGTCTCAACGGTCGCCGGAATATTGATAATGGCCTTATGATCCGGCGTGGGCTGCCATACATCCAGTACGGCGTTGCAGACCTCAAGAGCATACTCCACTTCGGTTCCGTGAAAGCTTTCCGGACTGTATTCAAAAGAGAAATTACCATCGGTCTCATCTGCAAGGCGCTTTAGAAGGCGGGCGCCATCAATGGCGAGCTGCTTGATCTGCTCCTTGTCCTTTTTGAATACCTGTTCCCGCTGTGCGACAGAGGTGGAGTTGTAGAGATGGATCACGGCGCGCGGCGCGCCCTTGACCGCTTCGAATGTACGGCGGATGATATGTTCCCGCGCCTGGGTCAGGACCTGAATCGTCACGTCCGGCGGGATCATGTCCTGCTCGATCAGAGTCCGGATAAAGTCAAATTCTGTTTCGGAGGCGGCAGGAAAACCGACTTCGATCTCCTTGAAGCCGATGGAGACCAGAAGCTGAAAGAACTCCAGCTTTTCACTGAGGCTCATAGGCTCAATCAGAGCCTGGTTGCCGTCCCGAAGATCGACGGAACACCAGAGAGGCGCTTTGTCGATATGGTCTTTGCGAACCCAGTCGTAGGTGGGAGCTTCCGGAACAAAATATTGACGTTGATATTTGGAACTCATGGGAGTGTACCTTCTTTCAAAATAAAATAAATCAAAATGAATGATTTTATTTTATCACAGAGATAAGAATATGTGAATGATTATATTTAATCAGATTCACTGATAAAATATAAGAAAAGGCGCAGCCAATCGCTGCGCCTGAAGAAACATCTTACAGACCGGGGGCCAGAGGATCGAAGCCGGAAGGATCTTCGGAGCTCTGGCAGGCCGTGATTCGTACATTTTCCATTGTCCAGTTTCGGATATTGTCGACGGAGCCGCATTCTTTCGCGGTGATGGAAACATCCCTCATGTGGACATTCTCGATGGGTTTTTCCGGATAGGCATGGATCAGAAAGGCGTAGGATTTGCCTTGGTATTCCGGAGTGATCGTGGCGGTTACGCCGCGGATCTCAATATCGCGCACAGCGGGGATCCCCAGCTCTTCCGGAACCCTTGCGGCCATCACATGCCAGTACTCCGGGATCACGCCGTCGTAATCCTTCGGGATTTCACAATAGCTGTAGGAAGGATTCCAGTTCAGATCAAAGCTGAAGGGTTCGCGTACATTGACCATGGAGAGGTTTTCCACACGGATCTTTTCCAGAAGTCCGCCGCGTGTTCTGGCGGACTTAATGCGGAAGCCGCAGGAAGTACTGTCATAGCGGCAGTCATGGATGTATACGTTGCGGATGCCGCCGGAGGTCTCGGATCCGAGCGTGATTCCGGCGCCCAATCCCAGATCGCAGTCATAGATCTCGATATTCTCGCAGACACGGTTTACCCGCAGTCCATCGGAATCACGTCCTGCTTTGACACAGATGCTGTCGTCATTGCAGGTGATGCGGCAGCGGCGTACGACAGCGCCGCTGCAGGAGTCAATATCGATTCCATCCGTGCTGGGCCCCGCGTTGGCGCCGATCTGAACATTTTCTACCAGGAGATCTTCACTGTAGCAGAGGTGAAGATTCCAGAAAGGGGATTGACGGGATGTCAATCCGCTGATGGTAACATGTTTGGATTCATAGACAATCACATTGCGGGGGCGGGTGCAGTCGTAATCTACAGCCCAGCGTACACCCTTGGGAGTATAGACGCCCCGCATTCCGCCGAGGCGGTCATCGCCCCAGTATTTTTTCCACCAGTATTCTCCCTGGCCATCTACGGTACCGCCGCCGCAGATGGTGACGTTTTCTGCATGATGGACATTGAGAAGACCGGCGGGCCAGATCATCTCTACACCGGCCACACGGGAGGGAACCATGGGATAGGCGGACTCATCCACTACGCCCAGAAGCACGGTGTCCGGCGTGAGCTCCAGTGTCATATTGGAATGCAAAAACAAGGAGCCGGTCAGATAGGTCCCGGCGGGGATCCGAAGCGTGCCGCCCATAGGAGTGGCGTCGATGGCTTCCTGCAAAAGCGCGGTGCAGAGAGTTTTGCCGTCGGAATAAGCTGGATAGTTCATGAGGATCACCTTAGAGCTCTACATGGTTCTGGCGGAGCAGTTCTCTTGCGCTTTCCAGAGAATCCACGCCGGTACGGTTTTTGATCGGAGCGAATTCTTCTTCGCGGATGATCTCCGTCGGCAGGCAGTTGTCCATCATATGCACCATATCCAGGATCAGCGTCTCGAATTTATAACCATTGGGAGCCTCAGGCTTTACCAGATTGCCGTTCTCATCCAGATGAGGAATCTTCTTTTCTACGACATGCAGGGGCATCTTGTTGGACAGGATGGCTTCCAGCTTGTCCAGACGGAAGAGATAGTTCAGGGTAACGCCAAAGCCGTAGGCCAGACTGCCGTCCGCCAGGCGGGTGTTGCGAATCTCATCGGTCATTTCATAATATTCTACGATCGAGGGCTTGCCGTCTTCCAGGCACAATACGCCGACCCGTTCGTCCGGATCTGCCTTACGGACAACTTTGCCGCTGCTGACATATCCCTTTTCCAGGGTCGCGCCGATCATCACCGGATCCGCGATGCGCTGCAGCACATTATCGACAGAGAAGATATTGAGCCATTCCACACCCTGACTATGGAGCTGCGGCAGAAGTCCGGCACGGTTCATAGAAGAGAACCAGCCGCCATTGCCGTTGGGAGAGAGGGAGATCCGTCCCGGAGCTTCCAACAGAATCTTGCCGTCATAGTCCACGGAAGGCGCCATCTCCTGCTTAAAGAAATGTACATATTCAGCTGGATAACCGAAGTAGTTCTCTTCGGCAAAAAAGCGGGTTGTATCCTCATGATTTTTTTCACTGGTCATGATATAGAGCGGAATATAGGACTCAGCGGCATCGGTTACACGCTTCAGATTGCCGATCAGAATTTCGAACAGATACATGGTGTGGGTAATTCCTACATTGAGCATTCCCTTGGGCTTGTCCAGTCCAAGACGGGTTCCCTGCCCACCGGCCAGGAGGACGGCCGCAACCTTGCCAGCGCGAATTGCTTCCAGTCCACGGGTACGGAAACGTTCTTCGTTGGCGGCAATTTCCGAGATCTCCAACGCGGGCATCGGAGTCAGATGCCCCTTGGCTACGGGCTGTCCCTTGTGAGACAGAGCCTCAAACAGACTCCAGTCCAGATTTTCGATCTGCTGCAGCAGGTCCTTTTGACCAGCTTCATCCAGGGTATCATAATACCGCAGGAGACCGGTCTGCTGCTTTTTTTCCAGCAGTGAATACGCTTCCTGATACGTCATAATAGCATCTCCTTTTTAATAATAATAGCATTCTACAGTACGTCCAAGCTTGCGGGCCAGAGCGGCCAGCTCTTCCAGCAGCCGGAACTTGATACTCAGGTCAAAGGGCAGGTCGGGGTTTTGATGTGCCGGATTGATGGCCTGTCCGATATAGAGATTCAGGTGAGTACAGCGCTCGACGAGAATCTTGGCGATCTGTGCGGCGCCGTTTTTGGCGTCCAACAGTTCCAGATTCTGAACTTCGCCCGTCGGACTGACGCACTGGCGGAGAATCTCCAGCGTCTTGCTGAGTGTCAGCACACCCTCAGTGACGAGTTGGATGCCCTCGATTTCTGCCGTCGGCGGAACCGCCGGATCCAGATATTCCAGGGAAGCACGCAGAGGCTTATTGAGAACCCGCGCAACCATATTGCCGCTGCTGCCGCCGCAGATGATGCGGATATCGGAATCCTGCAAAAAGTCCTGCACCATCCGTTCGTCGTCCTTTTTATCCTGCGGCGGACTGGCCAGAAGGTGTACATGGCTTGCCTGAATCACCTTGGCGACCGCCACGGTGGTATCATCGCCAGGCTTCCCCATATACAGGTCGTTGCAGGCAGAGGACAGAAGGTTCGCAAGGCGGTGAGCCGAAGGACGCTTGAGGATCTCGCGGCGCAGATAGTCTGCGACATTATCCCAGGTCCAGCCGAAATTCAGTGTTTCGCCTACACCGGCATAGATGACTCCGTCGCTGACCAGAACATAGTAATCCCACAATTCTACCTGAAAAAAGCTTTCACGGATCTCTTTGCCGGAGATTTGCCGCTTGATATAGGCAGGACGGATCAATTCGCCCTTGCGCAGGCAGAAACAGGCTGGATTGTCAAATTCCACCAGATGTGCCCGCCCGTCATGATAGATTTGCAGGATACTGAAGGTGGAATAGGCCAGATGGCGGACGGAGCAAAGGGGCAGCGTGCTGCTGATGGTTTCGATCGTATCCTCCAGCGGCGCCCCCTCCTGGATCATGGTAGAGATGATTTTGGAAGTCAGAGTAGACAGAATATTGGCCTTGACTCCGCTGCCCAGACCATCCGCCAAAATCAGGATATCGGCGTCCGCTGTGCGTACGATCTCAACTTTGTCCCCGCACAGCTCCTCACCCTTGTGGTTCAGGCTTTTATAAACACATTCAACGACATGCTGCATTCTTTATTCCTCCCCAGAGATCATGTCCTTCAATCTGGAGAGCGTGACCTTGGTTTCGGCGGTCGTCTCGCCCAGAAGCCCCGCAATCTCCTGCGCCACAGTCATCTGCTTATCGATGACCTTCTGCGCCATAGCGATTGTATCCATCTGCAGGGTGTGATGGTTGGCCTTAGCCCGTTCCTCCTGCGTCACATCCTTGAGGATGCCAAGCACCATACGCTGTTCCGGCATATAGAGGATGTTGGCGCTGAAGGTCATGCCCAGATTGTCATAGGTTACAATCCGGTCCAGAAAAGCACTGCGGCTCTTGATGATATGCTCGTAATCCGAGGTATCGATCAGCTCGTACAGATAGGTATCCAGCGCCTCCTTGCGGGAGAGGCCGAATACCCGCTCAGCCTGATAGTTGAACTCACGGATCCGCAGGTCCTCGTCCACGGCAAAGATCACGTTGGGCGTCACCTTGAGGATGCTGTTTGAGAGGGACTGGGCCAGTTCCTTCATATAGGGCAGGCACATGGTCGGTTCCGATTTGCCCTGGAAGATCGAGATCGCCTTTTCACGGCAGGTGGAGTAGCCGCACGCGCCGCAGTTCAGTTCATCCTCACGAGTCTCTTTGCCGATACTGTGCAGAATCTGCCGCAATTGCTCCTCTGTTGGCATGTCCTCTTTCTGACTGGCATCCCGGAATTGCGCCTGAAGGTCAGAATCGCGTTGAATCTGCGGAAAACTTGTCTGTTCGGCTCCGGTATAGGCTTCGACCGCCAGACGGGCAGAGAAACGGCTGCTCTCGTGCCCGGATACAGGGCCGTTGATGCAGCCGCCCGGACATGAGTTTACCTCGATAAAACAGCCATGGACCGCTCCGTGACGGATATCCTGAAACAGTGCCTTGCAGTTCTCAATATCATCGACGCACAGCGTCTTATATCCATAGAATCCCTTCTGCGCCATAATCGTTGTGATAATGCCGCTGGTTATAGGATACATCCTGGCAGAAGCCGGACTGTCGTTATCAAAGGCGATCTCTTCCAGATCGGCCTGGTCGAGTCCTTCTTCTGTGATCCAGTGGATGAGCTCCTCGAAGGTAAGGACGGCGTCCACCAGACCGGCATTGCGCGGGTCCCGGGCTTCTTCTTTTTTGGAGATGCAGGGACCGACAAAGATGATCTTGGCGCTCGGACCGTATTTTTCCCGGAGCAGTTTGGCATGAGCGATCATGGGAGAGACCACGGGCGCCATCTGCGGAATCAGGTCGGGATAGTATTTTTCCAGAAGCATATTGACGGTGGGACAGCAGGTGGTGATGATGTTATCCATCGTCCCCAGTTCCAGCAGTCTCTGATACTCCAGAGAAACCAGGGCGGCGCCTTCAGAAGTCTCATGAACATAGGTGAATCCCAATTTTTTCAGAATCGCCGGAAGAAGGGCCGGGCGGCGCAGGAGGCCTGAAAAAGACGGAGCGATCGACAGAACAGTCACCGCGTGAGCCTTCAGATAGCCGCGAATCTTAAAGATGTCACTCAGTACGGTTTTGGCATTCTGAGGACAGGTATTGATGCAGTGGCCGCACAGGATACATTGCTCCGGCATGATCTGCGCCTGGTCGTCTTTATACATGATGGAATTGACAGGACAAGAACGAATACATTTGTGGCAGTTCTTACATCGAACCTTTTTTAAACTGATGATGCTGGTCATGGTGTGGACTCCTCCCGCAGGGGCTTGATCACTTCATTATAGAAGACTTCATCGATCGTCGCCGCCGTCACAATATGAATTTTTCCGTCGATCCGGATACATACGCCGTTGGAGCCCTTCGTACATTGCTCCATACAAAACGAACCGGAGAGCTGTATCTGATCTTGCAGCCCATATTCGGCAATGAGCGCGTTGATTCGGGTGAGAATCGCGGGTGCTCCTTTCAGGTGGCAGGAACTGCCAACACATAGAATGATTTCCATAATCATTACCTCCGAAAATATATTACCTATATTATAATGGAAACATATAGATTCGTCAAGGAGTCGGGGCCTTCCTCTTGTTCTTTTACAGAACGAATGATATAATAAAGCGTCAGAGATTTTGCGGGATAAAAAAGATGGGGGTACACAGATGAGAAAGAAGAGTCTGTCTCATAAGATCATCACAGGTTTTTTGGTCAGCTTTTGTCTGCCATTGGTCGTCTTTTTGATCTTTTGGGTCTATCAGATTGGAAAAATACAGGAAGAAAATGTAGAACGGCAGGTAGAGAACGATGTTGCCGGAATTCTCAGTGAGATTGCTTACCGGGTCCAGGAGATGGATACAACGGCAAGAAGTCTTGCCGCCAATCCGCAGATTATCGACTATCTCTCCAATTACAGCCAGGAACCGGAGAAATACCTGCTGGAAGCGATGGGGAATTTCGGTAGCTTTATCGCCAGTGTGGATCAGATCAATCCGAGAATTGAGGCGATGCGGATCTATGCGCTGGATGAGGCCATCCCCAGATATCAGAACACGATTTACCCGAAGCGGGTTATGGCCCAGAAGCCCTGGATGCAGCGGCTGGAGCACCTGGGGTATGATGCCTATTTTATCGGAAAATCAGCAAAGCTTTACAGCGCGCAGAATGATGAGAATTACCGGGAATTGATTTTCCCGAGAAACGAAATGGGACCCAGTGTGTTCTCAATGTATCGGCAGATTTATGCCTTGGGCAGCACGAGACCGGTAGGGTACCTGGAGATCTGTATGCGGACGGAGGATATGCTGGGAGTAGCCAACACGCTCATGGAGGGGGTAGAT
>CAVGBV010000075.1:9286-11471 GCA_963627615.1 Alloprevotella sp. | reverse complement strand
CGTCCCTGCGACGCACATAATAGGTCTTATCGGCAGTCTGCTTGTAATAATACATATGTCCGTTAGTATGACGCTTGCGTGATAAACTCCAAGAACCGCGGTATGAGAGGCACTTGGCGGTAACGAAGAGAAAATAAATCACTGGAAACAACAATATCCCTCCTTAGAGGGATATTGTAGCACTTTTCCGAATATTTTGCAATCGTAAAATATATAAAAACCTAGTAGCCGGATAAGAATAAAAAAGTGCTGTCGCACTTTTTTATTTATTGCAGCTCCACCTTCAGCGCATCCATCAGATTCTCTTTTCGGATCTTGCGTACCGCATACATCATCGTCGCGAATACAACGATAAAGATACTGAGAACCGCAATGAGGACCGCATTCCACGGCATGGTAAGCTCCGCCTCCCAGCCGTTGCTGACGACCTCATAGATCCAATACGTAACCAGGAACGATACCGGAAGTCCCCACACCAGTGCTTTGACACCGTATATCAGGCATTCAAAGCAAAGCATTCGGTTCATCCCCTTCTGGGTCATACCGACCGAGCGCAGCATCGCGAACTCCCGGCGTCGAAGCGCTACATTGGTCGATATCGTATTGAATACGTTAGCCGCCGCGATCAGAGAGATCAGGATAATAAATCCATACGACAGCACGTGAATGGTCAGCAGCACATTATGCTGCATCTCTTCCTCTTCTCTCTCATCCCGCAGGCTGTTTCCGGAATCTCCATGGGTGTACAATATCTCCTGCATTGCCTTATAGCTCTTCTGATGATCGGAAGAAGTAAAGAAGTAACGTATGGTGCCATACCCGCCTTCCATCCTCTCCAGTATGGTATCCATCACACTCTCCGGATATAAGAGCACGCAGCCGTATTGCTCCAGATCCATAAACAGTTTCTTCTGCACCGACCCAATGACATGCTCTAAAGTGATCGTGCCGCTGCCGTCCTCCGTATACGTCTCTGTCTTCAGGCTGGTTATGGAGTCCGACAAATAATCGATAGTCTGCAGCTTCTCCCCCGCAAAGATTCGGCTTGTGCTGCACAGCACCGCCTTGGGCGCTGCCGGATTCATGTATTTTTCCGCCTCTTCCCCTTGGCCTGTAATGTACTTGACAAATGTTTCATCATCCGCAAAAGCGACAAGAACGGATACGGATATCCACTTATCTTCATCTAATCCAAGGTATTCACTGTACGCCTGTGTGACCTTTCCATACTCGGTCTCGCTCAGATCCGTATAGAACATATGCATTCGGACTGCCTCTTCTACTCCTTCCACTCCCGCAAGCTCCTGAAAAAGGTTCTCATCCTCTTGCTCCGTATAATAATACAAGTCATAGGATGACGGATTCATGACCTGGCCGACCGTGCCTTCCAGATACATAATAAAGGAAGCGGACGAAATAAAGAGTACGATACTCATAAACAGGGAAAGAATCGTGGCACGGTATTTTTTTCTGTCCCTCTTAAAATATTTCGCGGCCAGAAGCCCTTCCAAACCAAAGATCCGGCAGATCAGACGGCTTCCATGAAGTTTTCCCTTGCCTGCCCGGATATCCCGACTGCCCCGAATCGCTTCCACGGCCGATACTCTTGTCGCACGGTACGCCGGGATCCACGCGGATACCAGTACCGTCCCCATTCCAATCAGCCAGGATATCAGCATCGACTGCCAGGAGACATGCATGGTAAGGATCGGAAAGCCTCCGTCTATTGTCGTCAAACCGGCGATGGCCTGCGTAACATATTTTCCGATGCACAGGATCGTAATCCAGATTCCCAGAAGGCCGCAGGCAATCCCGAGCGGCACTCCGATTCCGCCCAATACCAGCGCTTCGTATAAGACGCTGCTGCGAAGCTGTTTCCTCGTCGCACCGACCGATGACAGAATTCCAAACTGTCTGGTTCTATCGCTCACCGAAATCGAAAAAGCATTGTAGATGAGTGAAATGGACCCCAGGAGAATCAATACGATAATCACGGATGCCAACCCGTAGAGAACCGAATAATAAGTATTGTGTCCGGAGGCTCCCTGGAAAAGCAACAGGAACTTGTTGTATTCCCCTCCGCACGGCACATCATCGTTCGGCCACAGATACGCATCCTTGGGATCTTCGGTCCGAAAATAGACATCATACTTCGCGTCTGTTCTCTCCCCGTCCGGCCCAATGA
>CAVGBV010000075.1:5040-9276 GCA_963627615.1 Alloprevotella sp. | reverse complement strand
TAGCCGACAACCGTATAAGTGCGCTCCTGCACATCGACAAATTCTTCTCCGGTAATATACGGATTATACGCGCCAAGCGTTTCTCCCTCATACATCCGCTGTCCAGTCCTCAGTGTCAGATTCTTTCCCAGCCTATTCTCAAAGCTGTCAATTCCCGGCAGCAGGATCTCCTGCGCGTTCTCCGGCATCCTTCCGCTCAGCAGATGGAGCGGCAAAAAGTCAGCGGCTTCGTCTCCGGTCTCCAGCATATACAGGTACGCCTCATTGTCTTCTTCACTCCCCATTTGGGCGCTTCCCAGAATCCGCATCGGACAGATGGCCTCAATTCTGTTATCGGAGCGTAATTCTTCCAGCTCTGTCTCCGAAACTCCAACCAGTCTTGTATGCCAGTTTCCATTTTCATAGCGGGCCATATCTGTAAAAAAAGCCTGTGCGCTGACGACAAGGGAAACCACTGCCGTAATCATCGCCGCCGAGAGCAGGATTCCGATGATTGTCACCCCGGTCCTCGTTCGATTCAGGCGTAATGTCCGTCCCGTGACTTTATGAAAAATATTCATCGGCGAAGCACCTCGTCCCTCGTGATCCTTCCGTCCTCAATCGCGAGAATCCGATCCGCCTGCAGCGCGATATTCTCATCATGCGTTATCATGATGAGCGTCTGCGCGTATTTTCGATTGGACATCTTCAGGAGTTCTACAATCTCCTGACTGTTTCGGGAGTCCAGATTGCCGGTAGGCTCATCCGCCAGCACCACAGCTGGTGCGTTCATAAGCGCCCGTCCGATAGATACCCTCTGCTGCTGTCCCCCGGACAACTGATTGGGCAAATGCTTTTTCCTCTCCTCCAGCCCCAGAATCCTTAACAGCTCACGCAGCCGCTCCTCATTAACCTTTCTTCCATCCATCAATACCGGCAATGTCATATTCTCCCGTACATCCAGAACCGGAATCAGATTGTAAAACTGGTAGATCAACCCCACCTGCCTGCGTCGAAAGACCGCCAGCTGCTCCTCATTCTGCGCATATACATCCTGCCCGTTCATATACACCTTACCGGAGGTCGGGCGGTCCACTCCTCCTAAAATATGCAGCAGTGTGGACTTTCCGGAACCGGAGGGTCCGATAATCGCCAGGAATTCCCCTTTTTCCACAGAAAAGCTCACACCTGCCAGTGCCTGCACCTGATTTTCCCCTTTACCATAGGTCTTAACCAGATTTTCCACTCGTAAGATCTCCATTTCGCTGCCTCCTTTTTCTGTTCTTCCTCTTAAGTATAGCAGCCTCCGATGACGATCCGGTGACTCTATGATAACAAAAATGTCATTTTATATCACTGCCTTATAAAACCGTATCGTAAAGACCGCGCCGCCGTCCTCGGCATTCTGTGCCTGAATCGTCCCGTTCTGTTCCTTGATGATCATCTGTGCCAACGCCAGTCCGATGCCGATACTGCCGGAATGCGAATTGCTGCCGCGGTAAAACCTCTCGAAAAGATGCGGCAGATCCTCCGGCAGAATCCCCGGCCCATGGTCCCGGATTCGAATCTCCGTATAAAGTGTATTCTCGCTGACTCCAATCTCAATCCTGCCGCCCGGCCCCATATGCTCCATGCAATTCTTCAGGATGTTACCCACCGCTTCCACAGACCAGGACAAGTCCCCTACATACTTCTCTGTTCCTTGCATCTCGACCTTCAATTCCTGTCCCCGCACTTCCATCGGAATGGCTATCAGTTCCGCGGCCTTATAGACGAGTTCTTCTGCCATCACTTCATCCTGACGGAACGCAACCGTGCCCGCGTCCAGCCGGGACATCTTCAGCAGCGCCTCGATCAGCCATTCCATCCGGTCCAGCAGCCGCTGAATCTCCCAGGTAAGTTCCTGTCTCTTTTCCGGTGTCAGGTCCTTCTTGCGAATCAGCGTACAAAACAGCCGGAGCGATGTCAGGGGCGTACGGATCTGATGTGAGATATCCGCGATCAGATCCGCCAGGAATTCTTTATCCTTACCGAGGGCTTCCGTCTGCTCCTGAAGACGCAAAAGCATCTTGCGCGTTTCATTCTGTAAAATCGCGAGCTCTCCCTCTGCGTATTGCTCTATCGGCAGCTCACTCGCCCCATGCAGCACCCGGTCCAGATCCGCCGCCAGGTCCTGCAGACGCTTATAACGCTTTCTTGTCGCATAAAAATGATACCCTGCTCCCAACGCCGTTCCGGCCACGAGCAGATACGTCCCCAGACTACCGCCCACCCATAGGGCACACAGAAGGGCCCCGGCCAGAAGGATACTGTAAAATACCGCGTCCTGCCGAAGCTCCGGATTTCGTAACAGCTGCATTTTATTCCCCCAATTTATATCCCAGGCCGCGGATGGTTCGGATATAGACCGGATCCGTCGGATCCTTCTCCACCTTATCCCGCAGTCTCTTGATGTATACCGTCAGCGTATTATCATTTACAAATTCCCCGGAGGCATCCCATATCTCCTCCAATAGCCGGCTTCGCGACAATACCTCTCCCCGATGCTGAAAAAAGGTCAGAAGCAGTCGGTATTCCAATGCGGAGAGAAAAATCTCGCCGTCCGTCCCGCATACTTTGCCGCGCACCGGATCCACCGATAAGCCCCTGTATTCCAGCCTTGTCTCTCTGCCGCGCCTTCTCAGGACGCTGCGGATCCGTGATACAAGCTCTCTGGGCCGAAAGGGTTTGACCACATAATCATCCGCTCCCATATCAAGTCCGGCCACCGTACTGTATTCATCGGCAGACGCTGTCAAAAAGATAACCGCAATATCCTCCTTTTCCGCCCGGGCCGCGGCGCAGACCGCGTAACCATTCCCATCCGCAAGGGATATATCTACCAAAAGGAGGTCATAGTCCCGTTCCCGGATCTTCTGCAGCGCCTCTTTTTGTCCTGCGGCGTTTTCAACCAAAAAACCTTCTGCGCGCAAAAATTCCGTCAACGCGCTCACGATCTCCGCATCGTCTTCAACCAATAAGATCCGTTCCATATAACTTTCCTCCCCGTACTTGCTGACTTCATTATATCATACATAAAAGACACGGACAAGAAAGAGACTTCTAAAAATCCTTAAGAAAATCTTACTTTCCCCACCTTTCTCCCTTGTTTTTTATACGCAACCGGACTATAATGACAATATCAACTTGTAATATCAAAAGAGGAGAACATCATGAAATTTACCTATCCCGCAATTCTGCGCAAAACATCTGCCGAGAACTATACCGGATATTTTCCGGATCTGGAGGGCTGCTCCTTTACCGGGGATACCCTTATGGAAGCGATTGACCATGCGATCGAGGCCGCTTCCGGCTGGATTCTGGTGGAATTGGAGGAGGACGGAGATCTGCCCCCCATCTCGGCTCCGGAGGATTTGGAGCTGCAGCAGGACGAGATGGTCCGGAATATCGCTGTCACACTCCGTCTGACAGACGGCTGGGATGAATAATATTTTTGTTTTCTATTGCAAAGCCCGCGGCGATGCGATACAATTAGACCGTTTGAATAATTCATATGAGGTGATACCGAATGCAGGTACTATTTTTTATTTTGAACGCGCCTGAAAAACTGGATGAGCTTCTGGCGCAGATGGAGCGCGGCGGAATCCACGGCGCGACCATCTTTGACAGTACAGGAATGGCCAGGGTGCTGAAATCCCATCACAATGAGGACGAGTTTGAATTCTTAAGCACCATCCGTATGTACATGACAAGAAGCCGACAGAAGAACTGCACCATTATGACCCTTCTGCCGGAGGATCAGGTCGAATCGGCCGTACAGATCATCGAATCTGTCGTAGGAAGCCTGGAAGAAGAGAACGCCGGTCTGGTCTTTACCCTGCCGGTTGGCTATGTACGGGGGCTGAAGCGTCATGGCAAATGAAATCATATTGGCTACGGCCTTAATGCTGCTGGCCGGACTCCTTTTGGGCCGGCTTGGTAAGCTTGCCAAACTTCCCAATGTTACCGGATATCTGATCGCCGGACTTCTCCTTGGCCCCGCGGTACTGAATATCATTCCGCAGGAAATGGTGGACGGTTTCTCTGTCATCTCCAATATCGCACTGGGATTTATCGCCTTTTCCGTCGGAAGCGGATTCAGCTTCAGCTATTTCAAGCGCGTGGGCGTCGCTCCGATTGTCATCGCCATCTTTGAGTCCTTCGGCGCCATCTTTCTGGTTACGCTGGTGCTGATCCTCTGCGGCTTTGATACCAATC
>CAVGBV010000075.1:0-5030 GCA_963627615.1 Alloprevotella sp. | reverse complement strand
AATCTCTCCATCATGCTGGGCGCCATTGCCGCCGCGACCGCTCCGGCACAGACGATCATGGTCATCAACCAATATAAAGCGCATGGATCTCTGACCTCCATGCTTTTAAGCGTAGTCGCTATTGACGACGCGACGGCCCTGATCGGCTTTGGCTTTGCCAGCACACTGGTGAATTCTCTGAGCGCCTCGCAGACCAACCTGTTCCTTTCCATTCTGGAACCTTTCTACGAGATTCTGATTTCCTTTGTCATCGGTTTTGTCATCGCCCTGACAATGAAGTTTATCCTGAAGTATTTCCATAAGCACTCCAATCGCTTATGCATCATCCTTTTCTCGATCCTCTTCTGCTACTGGCTCTCCGAAACGCTGAACGGCTCCGCTCTGATGGCATGTATGACATTGGGCGGTGTTCTGGTCAACATCTATAATGAGATTGATGATCTGGTGGAAGTAGCCGATACCTTTACGCCCCCCATCTACATGATCTTCTTTGTCATCTCCGGCGCTGGCTTTCAGCTCTCTGCCCTCGCGGAAATCGGCGTCATCGGCATTCTCTATGTAGTGCTCCGTGTTATTGGCAAGATGGCTGGTTCCTGGGCCGGCGGAAAGCTCACGCATCAGGAGGATAAAATCAACAAATATCTTGGTCCTACACTGATGCCGCAGGCCGGTGTAGCACTGGGACTTGTAGTCGTAGCCGGTGCTGCTGTTCCGCAGTACGCCGATCAGATCCGGACCATCATCTTGTGCTCTACCTTTATCTACTCCATCTTCGGACCGATTGCCGCCAAGATGGCCTTGCAGAAGGCCGGAGAGATTCAGATCGAATCCAAGCCTTCTCATTCTTAAGTATTTTCTGTTATATATAGGTTGTAAAAATTTTTCTGTTTTCTATTGACAATTCAAGAAAAACACATTATAATCTTCCCATAAACCGTTGAAGCGGAAATAACGGTGGTTATGCTTCTACAGAGAATTCGGGATGCTGAGAACCGGGTGAAACACAGATCATCAAATGGGCCGCTGAGGGTGCAGTCAAATGCGCATATGCGCAAAGTATTCTGCAACGTACAGGCATACGTCAGTTGCCGGGAGAATGTTGGTTCTCTGCTAAGCGCATGGAGCGATCCATGAAACAAGGTGGCACCGCGGATAAAGTATTATTCGTCCTTGACAGAAGCTTTCTGTCAAGGACTTTTTTATTGTTAAAAGGAGAAATGAACATGAAAATTATCCCCAGCCTGGATGAAGTTTTGGAGCTTGCCCGTTCCGGACAATACCGAACGGTCCCGTTAAGCTGCGAGATCCTGTCCGACATCTGTACACCGATTGAAGCTCTCCGAATCCTGAAGAACCTGTCTCTGCACTGCTATCTTCTGGAATCCGTCACGGAGAATGAACGATGGGGACGCTACACTTTTCTGGGCTTTGACCCTAAGCTGGAGATCCGTTGTCTTGACGGCGAGATGCACATCGGAGACATCACCCTGAAAACCGATCATCCCTCCGATTACCTCCGTCAGATTCTTGATCAGCACAAAAGCCCGCGCTTTTCCTATCTTCCGCCCTTTACCGGCGGTCTTGTCGGGTATTTCTCCTATGATTACCTCAAATACAGCGAACCGTCTGTCCGTCGGGACACGCTGGATACCGAAGCGTTTCAGGATATGGACCTGATGCTTTTTGACAAGGTCATTGCCTTTGACAACCTTCGGCAGAAGATCATCCTGATCGTCAATATGCCGCTTACGGATCCGGAAACGGGCTATAACAAGGCTGTGCAGGAACTGTCCCATCTTGCTTCCATCCTGCGTTCCTATCCGCAGAAAACAGAACCGGCCGGGCGGCTTCTGGGCGAGGTCACTCCCCTCTTTGACCGCAGCACCTATTGTTCCATGGTGGAAAAGGCCAAGAAGCACATCCACGAGGGAGATATCTTCCAGATCGTCCTCTCCAACCGTCTGAGCGCTCCTTATGAGGGCAGCCTGCTGAATACCTACCGAATTCTGCGCACGCTGAATCCCTCTCCTTATATGTTTTATTTTTCCGGAACCGATGTCGAGGTCGCCGGGGCCTCCCCGGAAACCCTGGTGAAACTGGAAGACGGCGTCCTTCACACCTTTCCCCTTGCCGGAACCCGTCCCCGCGGCAAAACGCCGGAGGAAGACAAGGCTTTGGAACAAGAGCTTCTCTCTGATGAAAAGGAGCTGGCCGAACACAATATGCTGGTGGATCTGGGCCGCAACGACCTCGGCAAGCTCAGCCGCTTCGGTACCGTCGCTGTCGAGAGCCTCCATACCATTGAACGCTATTCCCATGTGATGCATATCGGTTCGACTGTCCGCGGAAACATCCGTCCCGACCTGGATGCCTTAAACGCAATTGAAGCCGTACTGCCCGCGGGGACGCTCTCCGGCGCTCCCAAAATCCGCGCCTGCCAGCTGATCGGAGAATTGGAAAACAACAAACGCGGAATCTATGGCGGCGCCATCGGTTATCTGGATTTTACCGGCAATATGGACACCTGCATCGCCATACGCATCGCCTATAAGAAAAACGGCCGGGTTTTTGTCCGAAGCGGCGCGGGTATCGTTGCCGATTCCGTTCCGGATAAGGAATACGACGAATGCATCAATAAGGCCCGCGCGGTCGTACGCGCGCTGGAACTGGCCCAGGAGGTAGACACATGATTCTCTTGATCGATAACTATGACAGCTTTTCCTATAATCTCTATCAGCTTCTCGGCGAGCTGAACCCAGACATTCGCGTCATCCGCAATGATGAACTGACCGTAGAAGAGATCCAGGCGCTGCACCCCAGCCGTATTTTTCTCTCGCCCGGCCCCGGTCGGCCGGAAGATGCCGGTGTCATTATCGAAGTCGTGCAGAAGCTTGGCTCCACGATCCCCATATTGGGCGTCTGCCTGGGACATCAGGCCATCTGCGCTGCCTATGGAGCAACGATCACTTACGCCAGACAGCTCATGCACGGTAAACAGTCGAAAGTTCAGTTAGATCTCTCCAGTCCCCTGTTCTCTGGGTGTCAGACTCCTACTCCTGTCGCGAGATACCATTCTCTGGCGGCAGACCCTAAGACCCTTCCGGATTGTCTGAAGATCACCGCATCCGCGGATGACGGTGAGGTCATGGCCGTAGAACACCGGAGGTACCCGGTCTACGGTGTGCAGTTCCATCCAGAATCCATTCTGACCCCAGAAGGAAAAGCCATGCTGAATAATTTTTTGAACCTACAGGAGGTATAACATCATGATTCAGGAAGCCATCGTAAAAATCGTCAATAAAGAAGATCTGACCTATGAAGAAGCCTACTCCGTCATGAACGAAATCATGAACGGCGAGACAACCCCTACACAGAATGCCGCGTTTCTGGCTGCCCTCTCCACCAAGAGTACCAAGGCGGAAACCATACCGGAGATTGCCGGCTGTGCCGCGGCCATGCGGGAACACGCCGACCGTGTGGATACCGGAATGGAGCTCATGGAGATCGTAGGGACCGGCGGGGACGGCGCGCACAGCTTTAATATTTCCACAACCGCGGCTCTTGTGACAGCGGCCGGCGGAGTCAAAGTGGCGAAGCACGGCAATCGGGCTGCCTCCTCCCGCTGCGGTACCGCGGACTGTCTGGAAGCCTTAGGTGTCAACATCGAACAGAGTCCGGCCAAATGCGCTGAACTTCTGGAGAAGGTCGGCATGTGCTTCTTCTTTGCTCAGAAATACCACTCCTCGATGCGCTATGTCGGATCCATCCGTAAGGAACTGGGAATCCGTACCGTATTCAATATTCTGGGACCGCTGACCAATCCCGGCCGTCCCCAGATGCAGCTTCTGGGCGTGTATGACGCCTATCTGGTAGAACCGCTGGCACAGGTTCTGATCAGCCTCGGCGTAAAGCGCGGTATGGTCGTCTATGGTCAGGATAAATTGGATGAGATCTCTCTGAGCGCTCCTACCTCTGTCTGCGAATTTAAGGATGGATGGTTCAAATCCTATACGATCACTCCGGAGGATTTTGGTCTGAAGCGCTGTGTCAAATCAGACCTTACCGGCGGCAGCCCGCAGGAAAACGCGCGGATCACTCTGGATATCCTTGGAGGCGCACTGGGTCCAAAACGGGATGCCGTCCTCATGAATGCCGGTGCGGCGCTCTATCTTGGCGGCAAGGCTGAAGATCTCGCGCAGGGGATCCGGCTTGCTGGAGATCTGATCGATTCCGGTGCGGCCATGCAGACCCTCCGGAAACTGATCGCGTTAAGCAACACCGCTGAGGGACAGGCATGAATACACTGGATCTTTTGGCCGATTCCGCAAGACTCCGTGTAAGAGAGAAACAGGAACAGCGGCCCCTCGCACTGATCCGTGAGCAGGCGCTCGCGCTTCCTTCCGGAGATTTCCCCTTTGAAAAAGCACTGCGGCGTCCTGGGCTCTCCTTTATCTGCGAATGCAAACAGGCTTCTCCCTCCAAAGGGTTGATCTCTCCGGATTTTCCATATCTACAGATTGCCCGGGAATATGAACGCGCCGGCGCCGACTGCCTTTCGGTCCTAACCGAACCCAAATGGTTCCTCGGCAGCGACCGGATTCTGCAGGAGATCGCCGCCACTGTCTCTCTCCCCTGTCTGCGCAAGGATTTTACTGTGGACCCCTATATGATCTATGAAGCAAAACTCCTGGGCGCTTCTGCCGTCCTCCTGATCGTATCCATTCTGGATGAGACGCAGCTTAAAGATCACCTTCTTCTCTGCGACAGGCTGGGACTAAGCGCACTGGTTGAAGTTCATAACGAACAGGAAGCGGAGATCGCCATCCGTGCCGGCGCTCGGATTCTAGGCGTCAACAATCGGAATCTGAAGGACTTCTCTGTGGATGCCTCCAACAGTCTCCGCCTGCGGCGCCAGATACCGCGCGGCATTCTCTTTGTTTCCGAGAGCGGTATCCGCAGCCGAGAGGACATTGCCAAACTGGAAGACATGGAAGCGGATGCCGTACTCATCGGCGAGGCATTGATGCGGG
>CAVGBV010000074.1:0-12379 GCA_963627615.1 Alloprevotella sp. | reverse complement strand
CTTATAAAATTCTGGTATACCCAGGAGCCTCATTCTCCAAAGTGTACCAGATTGTTTTGGAAATCTAGAGGATCCTATAGAATTCTGGTACATCCAGGCGCCTCACACTCCAAAGTGTACCAGATTATTTCGAGAATCCAAGGAAACCTATAAAAAATCTGGTACACCCAGGAGTCTCAACTTCCAAGGTGTACCAGATTATTTTAAGAATCCAAGGAAACCTATAAAAAATCTGGTACACCCAAGAGTCTCACTCTCCCAAGTGTACCAGGATTTTTTGAAAATCCAGAGAAAACATATAAAATTCTGGTACACTCAGGAGCCTCATACTCCAAAGTGTACCAGATTATTTTAAGAATCTAGAGAAACCTATAAAATTCTGGTACACCTAAGAATCTCACTCTCCCAAGTGTACCAGATTATTTTAAGAATCCAGAGAATCCTATAAAGCTCTGGTACACTCAGGGGTTTCTTTCTCCAAAGTGTGCCAAAATTCTTCCGGAAAACGCATATGCTCTATAAATTTTCTCTGGAATACTTCGGATTGGCTTAGTTCCACCGTTTTACATGATTTTGCGATCTCATCGATCTTCCATAAGGCTTCCTGTGATCCCAGGGCAGACACTGCTCCGGAGAGTGCGGTATTCCCGACCGTCACTGTTTTTTGCTCCAACTCTCGAGGCAGAAGTCCGATCCGGACCGCATTCGTTATATCAATATAATAGCCCAATCCCCCGGCGATATAGACTCGTTCCAAGGAGACGGCATCCACATCTGCATAGCTCATCAGCGCTTCCAATCCGGCACGCAAGGCGCTTTTCGCAAGCTGCAACTCTCGTACATCCTGCTGCGTCAGCTCGATTCCCGTCCCTGTAGCCACTGACATTACACGGCCCGCGGCATCTTTATGCAGTCCCAGCAGCTCATAGTCCTCCCGCAGGTTTCCATTCGGCTCCAGGGTCCCCTGTGCCAAAAGCGCCGCCGCAAGATCTATAAGTCCGCATCCGCACAGACCTGCGGCAGGCTGGTCTCCGATCGTCTGATAACTCATCACCGGCTGAGGCGTCACACGGCACACCGCTCCCGGTACGCCGCCCATCCCGCAACTGATTCCGGCCCCTTCCAGAGCTGGTCCAGCTGCCGCCGAAGCACAATAGAGTTCTCCACCTCGTTTCCGTCCCATACATAACACCATTTCCCCATTGGTGCCGATATCCATAAGGACCGATGGCTCCTCTAACTGAAGCATCCCGCAGGCCAAGACTCCTGCCGTGATGTCACTTCCGATAAATGCCGAAGCCTGCGGCAATACCAGAATCCGCTCTACCGGAAGTCCCAGCTCCGATCCTTTTTTCTCCACAAGGCCTGTGAACGCAGGTTGAAACGGATATCGTCCAATTCCTTCCGGAGATATTCCGCAAAAAATATGGAGCATTGTAGGATTTCCGACGACACACAGCGTATCCTCCGTTGCGTCCCACTTCCGCAGCATCCGTCGGATCTGGCCCAATACCGCCTCTTGCAGAAGCGGCAGTTCGCCCCGTGTACATGCCATGATTCTGCTGATCACATCCGCTCCGAAGCTTCGCTGCGGATTCAGCGCAGACTGTGCGTCCAGTATTATTCCATCCGAGCCAACCCTCATCATTGCCAATGTTGTCGTCCCAAGGTCCAGCGCTGTCCCCGCCTGTTTGGATAAAATCGTCACATTTCCCTTAAAATCCGTCAGGCCGGAGCCGGAAGTATCTGTCAGAACAATCCGCCCCCCCTGTGGCGAACGCCACGTCTGGCACGCCAAGACCGTTCCTGTAGCCGGTTTGCCTTCCGCATCATAAAATACGCCTTCCGCGATCCGGACCCGGCACTTGCCACAGGAGCCTTTGCCGCCGCAATCCGCCTGTATCTGGACGCCCTCAGCCCTCAGCCATGAGAGAAGACTGTCCGTCCCCGGCGGCACCGTCAGAATCCGCTCCTTCATCCTTTTAATATCTCCCGGAATACTCGGTATACATTTTTATAAAAGATTTTTTCGATCTGTCCAGTTGTCAATCCATCCTTATACAGCTGATCTGCCAGGCGCTGCATCCCGGCGCAGTTCTGCTGTTCCGGCGCTTTACTGATTCCGTCAAAATCCGACCCCAGCCCTACCAGATCCTCTCCGCCCAGCCGCATCAGATACCGGATATGCGCTGACATCTCTTCCAGCGTGCCCGGGTGACTCCCCGTCCCGTCCTGATCGAGAAATGCCGCGCAATAGTTAATCCCTGTCACGCCGCCCCGCTCCGCCAGTACCCGGATCATGGGATCCGTAAGGTTTCTGCAATGCGGCCCCACGGCCCGCGCGTTAGAATGACTCGCGATAAAAGGCTTTTTGGTGTGTTCATATACATCCCAAAATCCTCTGTCCGAGAGATGGGATACATCGACAATCATTCCCAACCTCTCCATCTCCTCCAATATCTCAAAGCCTTTTTCCTTCAGCCCCCGTACTGTATCCGGAATCCGCCCGTGCGGATGGTCCTCGGCCGCCTGATTCGGATAGGCCAGCTCATTCTCATAATTCCATGTGAGTGTCATCATGCGGACTCCCAGCCGGTACAGGGTTCGCAGATACGCAGGATTGCCCTTGCAGGCCGCTCCCTCCTCCACGGATAAAAGCGCCGACATATATCCCTCACGCTGATTGCGCTCGATCTGCGTCCAGCAGGTAACCGGACGAATCCAGTCCGCGTTCTGCTCCATCTGCTGGTAAAACAGGTCGATCATCTCCAGTGCGTTTTCCAAGGCGTTCTCCACGCGCCCATAATTAACAAACGCGGCAAATGTCTGCAGGAGATACTCACCCTGACGCATCTTCTCCAGATCGACCATCAGGTCATTGCTGCGCAGAGAAACACTCTCCCCCTTCTTCTGACGGTGCAGCAAAACACTGATCGTATCACAATGCATATCGGCAACGTACATCTCATTCTCCCCTTCCATCGTTAACAAGCATCGATTCTGTTGTATAAGCATACCATGACCCTGAAGAAAAGTCAAATCTTCACACATAAATAAAAAGCTGTCCCAAAATCTTGAGACAGCTTATTTGCTTATGTTCTCAGCCCTTGACCGATCCCAGCAGCGCGCCCTTGGCAAAATACTTCTGCAGGAACGGATATACGACTACGATCGGCAACGTGCTGACACAGATAACCGCATATTTTACCGCGTCCGACGGAACCTTAGCAAATTCGGACAAGCTCTCCGACCCGGCAAAACCGCCGACGGACAGAACGATGATCTGACGCAGCCATACCTGAATTGGCCACTTGTTGATATCATCCAGATACATCATCGCGTTGAAGTAGCTGTTCCAGTGAGAGACCGCATAGAACAGGGTGATCGTCGCGAAAGAGGCCTTGGATATCGGAACTACGATTCTCGCAAATACCTGCAGGTCATTGCAGCCGTCAATCTGCGCTGACTCTTCAATACTATCCGGCAGTCCCTGGAAGAAATTCTTCATGATGACCATGTTATAAGCGCTGATCGCGATCGGCAGCCACAGGGACCAATACGAATTCAGCAGTCCAAGATTATTGACTACCAGATAATTGGGGATCATACCCGGATTAAAGAGCATGAAGAAAATCACGCATCCCATAAAGAATTTCCGACCCGGCAGATATTTCTTAGACAGTGCGTACGCCGTAATCGATGTGATCGCGATATTGATCAGGGTTCCGACTACCGTAATGATTACAGAATTGACCGTACTGCGCGCCAGAACATTGGTCGTAAAGATGTAGCGGTACGCGTCGGTACTAAAGGAGTTAAAGCCTCCGATCATACCCGTTGCCGAGAATGATCCCACGATTACAAACAGGATGGGAAATACCATGACAAAACCGATCAGACCCAGCAGGATATAGTTGAATACATCAAATACCCGGCTTCCGATGGATTTATTTTTTACCATTGCCATCAGAAAATTCCCTCCTCTCCAATTCGATTGGCTGCCATATTGGTCAGCAGCACCAATATCAGGCTGACTACCGACTTAAAGACGCCCAGCGTGGTCGAATAGCTGAAGTTTCCGTTGACGATACCTTCTACATAGATATATGTATCAAATACCTCGGCAACCTGACGGTTGATGGAGTTACGCATCAGATAGATCTGCTCAAATCCTGTATCCATAAAGCTGCCCATCCGAAGGATAAACAGCGTGATGATCGTACCTCGAATGGCAGGAAGCGTAATATGCCACAGCTGTTTCCAGCGGCCCGCGCCATCGACAACGGCGGCCTCATAGAGCTGCTCATCCACACCGGAAAGTGCTGCCAGATAGATAATGGTTCCCCACCCCGCTTCTTTCCAGATAGACTCTATTACGATAAGCGGCCGGAACCATCCCGGATTCAGCAGAAACTGTACCGGCTGCGCTCCCATCGAAACCAGAAGCTTATTGATGTATCCTGTCGGTCCGATAAAGAGATACACCAAGCCGACCAGAACCGACCAGGACAGAAAGTGCGGCAGGTAGATCAGCGACTGAACCACCCGCTTATAGCCGGATTTACGAACCTCGTTCAATAACAGAGATAAAATAATCGGCACCGGGAAATAAAACGCCAGATTGTACAGCGCCAGCAGAATCGTATTGGTAAAGAGCAGTCCGAAGCTATAGACGGCGCTGCCGTTAAAGACTCTCTTGAAGTTATCCAGTCCTACCCACGGGCTTCCGGAGATTCCGAGCGTTGGAAAATAATCCTGAAACACGATTATCAGGTTGGTTGCGGGATAAAACTTAAATATAATATAATAGATGATGCCCGGCAGCAGCATGATATACAGCCATTTATATCTTTTTAATGTCTGCAGCAGGCCATGCTTTTGCCCTACGGCTACACTTTTTGCCATATGTATCCCCCCATCTTGATAAAATTTCAGGGGGCGGGCTCATTTGAACCGCCCCCTGGGATATATACCGATTTAGCCCTGAACGTAGTTCGCCTGAATCTCGTCCAGAATCGCCTGACCGCCGGAAGACAGCCAAGTACTTACTGCTGCTTTGAACTGATCCTCCGTGATGTAACCCATGATAAACTGTGCGCGTGCGTCGTAGATCAGAGACGCGAGCTCATTTTCCTTCTGAACATTCTCAGAGGAGAGCATACCAACAGAGATATCCGGTACAGCATACTGTGCGTTCTCCGCGTACTTCTGCTGAATCATATCGTATGCGGACATCGGCTGGCCCCACTCTTCTGCCATCAGTCTTCTCGCGAACATATTACGGAAGATTTCCAGAGAACCATCAGCCGTTCTCAGCTCATCCTGCTCCGGAGTAATCGTGATCGTACCGTCCGCAGCCTGTGTATAGTGGATGCCCTCGATACCGATATCAACTGCCTTCGCGCACTCGCCCTGGTTCAGGTCTACAAAGAACTGCAAGATCTTACGCAGATCTTCTTCGGTCTTAACCGCGGATACCGGGAATACGCTTCCGCCGCTGACGCCCGTAATGTTGGAGTTAACGACCTTGTTGCCGTTCGGATCCAGAGAAAGCATCTTGTAACCAATCTTCGCTTCCGGATTGTTCGCGATCAGCGTATCGTACTTACCACCAGGCGTTACAGAGTTTGTTGCCGTCGTAAACATGAATCCTGCACGTCCATCCAGCATCGGATTGTACTTGGCTCCGGAACCCAGCGTCATGAACTCAGAGTTCAGATAGCCATTTTCATACATGTCATGCATCATGTTCAGGCAGTCCATATACTCCTGTGTCTGGAAATAGGCTACAACCTTACCGTCCCTTACGCCGTAGCGGTTCGGAGCGCCGCAGGCAACTGCCAACGTATTGAAGCCGTAGTTTACTTCCTTATCCTGATCGTCTACATAGTTGAAACCAGTCGTATCGGCAATACCGTTCTGGTCCGGATCCTGCTCGGTGAACGCCTTGGCCAGGTTATAATAATCCTGCGCGCTCATAACTTCCGGCAGCTCGATTCCCAGGTTCTCCACCCAGTCCTGACGATATACCATCGCGATTCTGGCATCCGGAACATAACCCGGTACACAGTATCTTCTTCCCTCGGTCAGAGAAGTATCACGCTGTACGGCACTCATCAGCGTATCGGTGATGTAGGGATAATCCTTGATAATGTCTGTAATATCCCAGAAAGCGCCGGTCTTGCACATACGGATGTAGTTGGAGGAGGTCACGTCCGCTCCGCCCATAACCATCAGCGCATTGCCTCCGGCCATCATCGTATTGAACTTGGTCGCTGTCTCACCATTGGGTGACCATGTGATCTGAATCTCTACATTCAGCTTTTCCTGTACAAAATCAAACACCGGATTGTTCTTGGTGCTCGGCGGCTCCTGCTGATAGAAGCTTGCCAGTGTTGTGATCACAAACGGCGTATCCGCCTCTGCTCCCGGCGTGGATGCCTCCCCGCCCTTCGACTGCTCTGTCTTAGAGCCTGTGTCTGACTTGCTGGACGAATCGTTGGTGCCGCCGCCGCATCCCGTCAAACAGGACAAAGCCATCACGACCACCAGAAGTACTGCTGTCCACTTTTTCATTGTTCGAACCTCCCTTGTATTTTTAAGTACTATGTTGTTATAAATATTACACTATTTATATGCGTTTGTCAATTCATTTTTGAATAAAATGTGAAATTTTTATAGATACATCAAAAACGCCGATGTAAAAAAGGCATACATCCATTTTACATCAGCGTTTCATTTTATGCACAATGCCTATTGAGCCATCGCGTGATCATTTTGCAGTGGCGCCAGGCCAATACTGATTAAAAGGCATTGATCCACCCGGCCCATCGCTTCATCTGTCAGATGACAGATGCATTCCTTGAGGCGCCGTTTATCCAGCGTCCGGATCTGCTCCAGGAGAATCACCGAGTCTTTCACCAGCATATCGGGACTGCCCGGGATCTCTACATGCGTCGGCATCTTAGCCTTATTCATCCTTGAGGTGATCGCCGCGCAGATCACGGTCGGACTGTAGCGGTTTCCGATATCATTCTGAATGATCACCACCGGCCGGATTCCGCCCTGCTCCGATCCGACCACCGGCCGCAAATCTGCGTAAAATACGTCTCCTCTCCTAACAACCATTTTCCTGCACCCCGTTTTTGTGTACCATATGTAGTACCACTCCTTCTTGTCTTTGCTCACACTCTCAGTATGGCCGTCCTTTCTTTATTTTATACAGGACCGGCAAAATTTGTGAATTCTATTCCTGATAGATCCTCGGAACCCGGCTGGAGATCGCGCATACCACTTCATAGCTGATCGTTCCCAAAAGCTCTGCCATCTGCTCGGCATCCATTCCTTTTCCCAAAAGTGTCACCGGCGTTCCCCGCTCCACCCCTGGAATCTCCGTCACATCTACCATAAACTGATCCATACAGACTCGTCCGCATATCGGCGCCTTTTTCCCGTGAATCAGGACATACCCGCGATTTGACAGCCCCCGGTTATATCCGTCCGCGTAGCCCACCGGAATTGTGGCGATGACAGACCTTCTGGGCGCTGTCCATGTCCCGCCGTAACTGATCGGAGTTCCTGTTTCCACAGTCTTGACATAGGATACATGCGCTCTCCAGCTTAGGACCGGCCGTAGCTTCAAAAGGCTCCGATCCACCTCCTGCGACGGATAGAGACCGTACAGAATGATTCCGGCACGCACCATCGTCTGCTGCGAGCCTTTCATCTCCATAATCGCCGCGCTATTGTCCACATGACGCAGCGGCACCTCCAGACCCTGCTCCCGCAGCAGTCTCTCCATCCTCTCGTATCGTGCATACTGCTCCTTCGCGTATGTCTTATCTGTCTCATCCGCCCTTGCAAAATGTGTAAACAGCCCTTCGATCCTCAGATGCTCCATCTGTCCAATCTTCAGGATCTCCTGGACCGATTCCCTGGTGCAGGCAAACCCGATTCTGCCCATTCCGGTATCGAGCTTAATATGTACACGGACCATACGACCGGCCTTTCGCGCTGCTTCTTCCAACTGTTCCGCCATAGGCAGCGTAAAAATCGCGGGTTCCAGATCATACTCCAGCACCTTATCCATCTCTTCATCGGCGGTATCCCCCAGAATCAGGATCGGCTCTGTCACACCGGCCTGACGCAGTGCGGCGCCTTCCTGCCACATCGCCACCGCATAGCGTTCTACTCCGCACTGCCGCAGCGTCGGATAGATCCAGGCGGCACCGTGTCCGTATGCGTCCGCCTTAACCACCGCTGTCAGCTGTACACCCGGCCGCAGCTGACGACGGATATTCTGTACATTTTCCCGAAGAGCGCCCAGATCGATCACAGCCGCCGTTCGATAGGTTTTCTCCTGCATTGCTCTCACTCTTTCTCTATTGTAAATAAAGAGGCATCCATCTCCACATTCGGCTGAAACTCTATATAGTCCACCCGTATAGAAAGCATTCCCTCTGTATCGTATACTTCCATCCGTTTGGGATATCCATCCTGCGCATTCACCCATAACCGCTGCACAGCCAGCTTTTCATGTCCGCCGGACAGCTCTGTCTCCAATACGTATTCTCCGTCTTCCAGCTCGACTGCCTCCGGGCTTCGCAGATACCGCTGCCAGAACTCCTGCAGAAACAAGACACTGCGCACCGGTGTCTCCGAAGCCTCCACTGTCATTCCGATGGACGGATCCTTCTGCATCGTTTTTTCTCCGTCGCATATCGTAAGAACTCCCTGACACTCCTCCGGCGCCAGCACCTCCATCCGGTACAGTCCTGACGTTAGGACCTGCTGACGCACCGTATATGTGTTGCTGCTCCGATTGGATACAAAAGTAATCTGCAGTGTTGCCTGATAGCTTGTCATCTGTGCCCAGAATTCCTGTATGTCTGCCGGGGACATCTCCCCGGCCTGTGCTGTACTGCCGCATCCGACCAGTAAGCATAGCCATATCAGGATCCCTATTCCTCTTCGGCGCCATCCAAATCTCCTGCATTGACGCATTCTACTGCCTCATTCTATGGATTCCCTATCATTATACGCCGCATGCACAGAATTTATGACAGAATCAGATGATCCGGCCTCAAAAAACGAATGATATCCGATGCCGTCAGGGCATACTGTCCTACCTCTTCCGCCGCCCTGTCTCCGGCCCGTCCATGGAGCCACACGCCGCAAGCGGCCGTTTTCCACAGATCTCCGTCCCTTTGCTGTGCGCAGAGTCCCGCGATCGTCCCCGCAAGAACATCTCCGGAACCTGCCGTAGACATGCCGGGATTGCCCGTCTTATTTATAGCGATTCTCCCCCATGGGTCTGCCGTTACCGTGGCGGCTCCTTTTAATACCACGACCGCCTCGTATTGCCTGGCCAGCGACACCGCTGCCGCGGGCAGATCTGACAGCAACTCCTGTGCGGATCGTCCGCTCAATCGAGCTGCCTCTCCCATATGGGGCGTCAGAATCATTCCCGGTCTGTGCATTCCACTGTGTCTTGCCAAGATATTGAGTCCGTCCGCATCCACAACCAGCGGCACCTCTCCCGGCAGCTCCCGCAGGATCCGAAAAAACAGTTCCTCATGACTTCCCAGGCCCGGTCCTACTACAGCCGCTGTCACATCCGGCGTAATCTTTATCTGCGCCGGATCCTCATACAGAATCTGAACCGCCTCCGGAACACTGAGTGTCATCACTGCCGATTCCTTCTGCGGAATGACCGTCCGCACCAGACCCGTGCCCGTGTGATAAGCGGCTTTGGCCGCGAAGATCGCCGCCCCCATCATCCCTGGGCTGCCCGCCGCCACCAGGACCTTGCCATAGGTTCCCTTATGGCTGTCGATCTGTCTGGGTGGGAGGCTCTGTATGGCATCCTCTCTCTCAAAAAGGTACTTCTGCCCCATCGCCTCTATCGGATTCTCCTGTGGGATCCCAATCTCCTGCAAATTAATCCGTCCGGCATACTCTCTTCCCGGATACAGACACAACCCGATCTTATATCTGCTGAACGTAACAGTCTCATCAGCATGAACCGCGCATCCGAGGATCTGTCCCGTACCGGAGTGGATTCCCGACGGAATATCAACCGCAATCACATACGCGCCTGACTGTCTCTTCTCATTACACCAGTCTATGGCACCTTCCGCCTCTCCTGTAATCTCCCGGCTCAGCCCCGTACCAAACAGCGCATCCACAATACAGCCGTACTCCTCTGCCTTTTCCGGAATTCTCCAAAACACCGGAATCCCCAGCGGAGCCAGCATCTGATAATTGGCCGCGGCATCCGTCACTCCGTTCAGCTTTTCCTTTTTTCCTATAATATATACATCCGTCGGTACATGCTGGGCATGCAGCAGTCTGGCAATCGCGAATCCATCCCCGCCATTATTTCCGGTGCCACACAGAACCGCTGTCCGCTTTTTCCCACGGGTCAATATTCTCTGGACTACTCCCTGCGCCGCCCTCTCCATCAGCGTCCGTCCGGAAATCCCTGCCTGCTGAATCGCCCATTGATCCATCCGGCTCATTTCCTGCCCGTCATATATCTTTTTCATAACATTGAATCTTCCTTATTGATGCAGCAGGACTTCCCGATTGGTTCCATAAAAGATATCTTCGTGTCCGCTCATCATCCGGCAGAATTCCTCAAAACGCTCCCAGCGCTCCGGATAGATGTCAAACTCATACGCATGTCCCCAGATATAAAAGACCTGCGGCGTATCGCACTGAAGCTGCAGGAACTCCTCTCCCAACGCAAACAGCCGATCCCACTCTTCATGATGATATAGGGTTCCTTCGTACCGGTACAGATTGCGGAAAGGAGCAAAGCTTTCTGTGGTGACGGTACTTCTGGCATATTGAATACCTGTATGCTCCTGCACAAGCTGCGCTACATGCTCATTGTTGTTGACACCGCCGCCAGGATAAGCCATCCCGATCACCTCATATCCGGCCAGCTCCGACAGCTTCAGCCGATCCTCCTCCACCTGCCGGATCACCTCTTCATCCGTACAACGGGTTAAATTGGGATGTGTCAGCGTATGCGCCGCCACTTCGTGCCCCTCATATACATAGCGGACATCTTCCGGTTTTACTTTGATATGATCCACATGCCGTCCATTGCGCACCAGATACCCATCCTTGCCTAAAAGTCCAGAATTGAGGTTAAATGTCCCCTTCAGGCCATATCGGTTAAAAATGTTAATCAGCCTCTGATCCTGCAATACTCCGTCATCATAGCTGAAGGTCAATGCCTTATTCTTTCCCTGAAACATACCGCTTCTTCCTTTCCTGTAATTAAGATATACTCATTATACCGCATCCCCTTAAAATGTCAACGGCTCACTCCAGTTCGTAGGCTCCATACGGGATAAACATCACATAAGTGCTTCCCGCATAGAGCCGAAGATCCTCCTTGTCCTCGTTCCATAAGACGAGAGGTTTCCTGGCCGTCGGTTCCTGCCAACGAATCTCCTGGTATTTCCCCTGTCTGAAATAATATCCTGTCCCTCCACGTAAGTCCATACTCCAGACTCCATCCATATCATAGCTGCTCTCTGTTTCTAATAGAATCAGATTTTCCCAATAGATTCCCTCCCGCATATACGCATGGCGTTCTGCGTCGTATTCATACTGTACAGCCCCTTCCTGACTGTCCAAGCACGGATACACCATAATCTTCCCACATTCTTCTCCCACGGCGTCTCTGTAGTCCGGCGGATAAAAATTCCATATTGTTTCCTTCCCCAATGTTTCTGACTTCTGCGTTCCAGCCGTACTGATATATTCTGCTCCCAATCCCTTTGCAAGAAGTGCCGACAAAGAATGTTCCGGCGTCAGTGTCAGATTCTCCGGCATAGCAGACCGCTCACTCCACACTGCCATATACGCGGGCTCCTCTCCCGTCATAACCTCGATCAAAAGATCTGCCTGTACTGGGCTCTCCACCATGGCTGCTACCGGATCATATGTTTCTGTCTCGCTCTCTTTTCCTGTATACGGATTTACCGCGCCGCTATACTCTGATACCTCCGGAAGCACCTCCTCCTGCGAGGTCGGACTGTTCAGAACACGATACGGCGGGGTACCGCATCCGCTGCATAACATTAGAAAAACCAGTCCCATGCACCATATGTACTTTCCTTGCGCCTTCATCCTTTGTTTCCTCTTTCCCGTTTATTTCAGTGCAGACCATCTATCATCTGTTACTTAACTTTAGTATATCGAAAATGATAAGAATTTACAATAGTATGCTAATTAAATTTTATATAATAACAAAAAAGAGTCATACCGCTTGGTATGACTCTCTTCGCATGGACACTATAGGGCTCGAACCTATGACATCCTGCTTGTAAGGCAGGCGCTCTCCCAACTGAGCTAAGCGTCC
>CAVGBV010000073.1:0-12680 GCA_963627615.1 Alloprevotella sp. | reverse complement strand
GGACGCTTAGCTCAGTTGGGAGAGCGCCTGCCTTACAAGCAGGATGTCATAGGTTCGAGCCCTATAGTGTCCATGCGAAGAGAGTCATACCATGCGGTATGACTCTTTTTTATATCCGTGTTGCTTTCTAGGCGGATTTTGTTTATACTATAGTTGAGGGCGAATGAGAAATGCATGGGAGGAAAGCCGAATGATCGATTTAAAGCAACTGCAAAAGGATGTTTATGAGAATAAATTAGAGAAAGGCTTTAACGTTACAGATATTAATAAAGAATTCTGTCTGACATACGGCGAAGTAGCGGAAGCTTACGATGCCTGGAGAAAGAAGAAGCCGGATCTGGGAGAAGAGATAGCGGATGTAGTGATTTATATGCTGGGTCTGTCTGAGATTTTAAAGAAGATGAACAAAAATAAACATAGGGAGTATAAGATGATTGACGGTGTTGTTACAAGAGTCAAGGAATATGAAGGAGAATGATGTAAATCCCAAACTGTGTGGTTAGCCTTGAATTTTGATAACGCTATTTATTTATGGTGAGGGTCATACCGAATGCTTATATCTAACGGTATGGCCCTTTTTATACAATCACATGGGATCCATTCTTATGTGCTGCTTCATATTCTTCACAAGTAATTTTTAGTAAGCGCATCTGAATTATGACACCTTGTGTCTCATTTTCATGGATGGAAAGGCCGCAGCTGTTTCCGTAAAAGAGGCGGATCCGTTGATTCAGATTCTTTAGACCAAAGCTTGTGGAGTCCTTTTCAGCGGCCTCTGACAGAAGCTGGTTTAATTGCGAGAGGCGCTCTTTTGTTATGCCAGAGCCATTGTCTTCGACAGAGAGCAGCATATGCTTCGCGTCCAGGGATTTGCCGCTAATACGGATATAATTGTCTTCAGAAGAATCTGCCTGATATCCATGAATAAAATAATTTTCGATCAGAGGCTGAAATACATTGCGGATGATCCCATATTGAAGCAGTTCTGTATCAATATTGAACAGAACACGAATTTGATTATCATACCGGGCTTGAAAAAGTGATAAATAACGTTTGGAAAAGGAGAGTTCCTCACTTAAGGGGATAAAGGTGCGACTGGTGATAAAGCCGCGGAATAGGGCAGAGAGCTGTGTGATCATCTCGGCCATCTCATCATCGCCGCTTTGATAGCAGCGGGAACGGAGCATTTCCAGAGAGTTGTAGAGAAAATGAGGATTGAATTTAGCCTGCATTTCAGCGAGTTCAGCTTCTTTTTGCCGCTGTTCATATTCATATGTTCGCATCTGATTTTCTTTAAGATTTTGTGCCATACGGTTGATGGAGAGAGCAATCTGTTTAAGTTCAAGTTGATGAAAATGTTCAAGAATACGGTAATCCAAGTGGTTTTGTCCTATCTCGCGAAGACCGGTCCAAATATAATTGACTTCTTGATTGATCAGCCGGAGCATGATCAGATACAGAGTGATAGAGAGTAGAATAAACCCTAAGGAGATCCATAGGATCATAGGGGTATATCGGTGTGTATATTGTAAGAAGTATGAATATGGAAGACAGCCGATCACTCGTGAAGCGTTGTTTCCATGAGATTGAGAACGGCATAAAAAGGTACCGTTAGGTCCTTTCAGGCGGTCCCATGAGGAGGATATGGGATAGTCCGGAACAAGATCTGAATATTCATGGGAAGAATCAAACAGGAGTTGATGATCATAGGTAATATAGCAACGTAGATCGGAGAGAATCTTCTTAGCGGATTCAATAATCTGTTCATAGTTGGAAAGACTGTATCCCACAAGGATTTTACCGTGTCCCCAGTTGGAGGGCAGTCCGCCGCTTATGGCATAGGTACGGAATGAAGATTCGGATAATACAATCGTTTTGGCCGAATACAATTCCATAACGGGAGAATACTCCTGCAGTTCGTTCCAATAGGGGAAACTCTCATCTAGTGTAGTGATTGTGCCGTCAATGGATGAAACGATATAATTGATGCTACGGTCCGGATCGTATACAGCGATCCAACGGATTTGATCATTGCGGGCACTCATCTCTAGGAGCGCACTGTTTAGAGATTTACGTTCCAAAGGCTTCAGGCTTTCTGCAGGTCTTTTGGTGAAATAAGAATATAAAGTATTATAGATCAGACCATTATAGTTGTTTTCAAACAGTGGCATGTAAACCTGCCAGAAGTTATCTAGTGTTTCGGTATATTCATTTTCCAGAAGAGTATAATAAGAGTCCAGTTCTGTAATCAGAGAATCGGAACGGCTTCGGCTGGAAATGACACAGGCGATTCCGCCGAGAATCATCGTGACAAGCATGTAGAGAAGGGTTGTTAAGAGAAAAGAACGATTTCCGCGGAAAAAGGGAATATGGTTTTCAGTCGTCTTCAAGATGAATCAGCCTCCGGTATTGGATAGGGGACATCCCCATTTGCTTGCGAAAGGACGCGATAAAGTAGCTTGCGGTGGAAAAGCCGGTCTGTTCTGCGATTTCTCCAATTTTAAGGGACGAGTTTTGTAAAAGTCCAAGACTCTTGCATAAGCGGTATTGTAGAAGATAGTTGTTAAAGAAGACGCCAGTTTCCTGCTTGAAGAGAAAGCCGAGATAATTGGCACTGATTTTATTGGCGGCACAGAAATCCCGGATAGATAGACCGGTAGCATAGTTATGGTGAATATATTCTAGTGCGAGTCGAACGATTGGATTGAGATGATTCAATGAATATTGATATAATAGATAGCTTTTTTCAAGAATTAGCTGGAGGGTTTCGGTAGGAGAAGAGGGATATAATGTGTCGTATAAGGTTAGAATCTGTGTATTTAGTTCCCGAAGAAGTTCCGGATGGTTGGGAAATTCCTGAGAGAAGAATTGAATTAGTACGGTTTTGAGGCGAGTTAATGGATTGTCCTGAGGCATCATAGAAAGTGAAGCAATGAGCTGTGTAAACTGTTCTTGGCGCAGGGTATTGACTTCGAGCTGAAAAGCAGATAAGAGAGAAGACAGAAATAGATCCGAGCCCGCTGAGGAAGTCTCGTCGGATACATGGAAGTAGGGAGGGAAAATGGATTGTTCTGGTGTCTCCAACCAATGCACAGAGGCATGATAACTGTAAGAGAGCTGATCACTCCCCGTAACGACGGGGCCAATGGAGAGAAAAAAGTCCTGTAAATGATGTTCCCGAGCTTTTTGACGAAAGAAATCCAACAGGGCGGCGGGCACAAGGGAGGATCCGCCCAGAATAAAATAATGGCGGTCATGTAAATCATGTACGCGATAGAGTTCATATTTATCGGCAAGAACTCGGGCACAATCCGCACGGTAGGAAGCGAGTGTGATATCTTTACGGGATTTTCGCATACTAATTACACAATAGTAGGGCAGGTACACATTGATATTTAATAGACTGCTGCGCTCGCATAGTTCATCTGGAGAGATACTGCCGGTCAGCCAACGTAGAAGGATGTTGTCACGAAAGAGTGTGTCGGTAGAATGCAGATTGGCATAAATGTTTTCAAGAGCTCTTTCGATTGTTTCTTCCAGTTCTTCTTTGTGAAAAGGTTTGAGAAGGTAATTTTCAACACCCAGCTGCAGAGCGGCTTTTGCATAACTGAATTCACTATAGGCAGTCAGAAGAATACAATGCAGGGATGGATTATTCTGACGGATTTCTCGGATCAATTCAATTCCATCCATGCGGGGCATGCGGATATCTGTGATGAGCAGATCCACTTTTTGTTTTGCGAGGATAGCGAGAGCAGACTGTCCGTCAGATGCAGTTAGAAGCTGATCGACACCGAACTGCTGCCATGCAATGGAGTTTAACAGAGCGTCGAGAACAGATGCTTCATCATCTACCAATAATACATTAAACATAACGCATCTCCTAAGAAGAATTCATCAATAATTGCCATAAGTATATAGTATGTCTTTGAAAAAGTCAAATATGATGACGGCTTTTTTGCGAAAATGAAACATCCTTTTGTGTTTTTTGATATTATCCATGATTTTTGCTATTTACCGTCGATTGGTCTTTCATTATAATAAAGACAGAAATTCAATCCGGAGTAAAGGAGTGAGGGGATGGAAAAGAATAGAGCCAGGTCCGCGGCCAGCCGGCGTAGAGCATTTCGAGTGTTCTTGTACATTCTTCCAGGGATGCTTTTGATCTTTCTCTTTAATTATCTGCCGTTATGGGGCTGGTCATTTGCTTTCTTCCAGTATAAACCTGGTAAGTCGCTCTTTGAGTGTACTTATGTTGGATGGCAGAATTTTCAGGATCTGTTCGGCAATGCGGTTTTGCGGGGCAGACTTCTGCGGGTACTGTTGAACACCTTTGGAATTCATTTTCTAGGCTATGTATTCTCACCATTGCCAATGTTTTTTGCTATATTCTTAAGTGAGATGCGGAGCAAAGGCTTTCAGAAGGTAGTTCAGACAGTGACCACACTGCCCAATTTTATAAGCTGGGTAATTATGTTTTCATTGGCGATGAGTCTTTTTGGCTCTTCTGGAATTTTGAATACCTTGTTGAAACGAATGGGTGCATCCTTTCAGGTCAACTTTCTGAACAGTGATAAGCATGTTTGGCTAACGCAAGTGTTGTTGCAGCAATGGAAAAATATGGGATGGAATGCCATTATCTATTTTGCAGCAATTGCCGGAATTGATCAGGGAATCTATGAAGCGGCAATGATCGATGGTGCGGGCAGGTGGGCCAGAATCCGATATATTACGATTCCGCAGCTGGTTCCGACATTTTTTGTACTACTGATTATTGGAATTGGTAATTTCTTGAAGACGGGTGTCGATCAATATCTTGCGTTCGGAAATTCACTGAATAAAGAATCGATCGAGGTGTTGGATCTCTATGTATATAATCTCGGAATCGGAAGCGGCCAGATTTCTTATAGTGTAACGGTCGGGATCATGAAGTCGTTGGTTGCCGTTGTGCTTTTTTCCGGAGCCAATCTTCTGTCTAAGAAAATTCGCGGGACAAGCGTGTTTTAGAAGGGAAATAGCAATGAAAAACAGTAAGAAGAATCAAATACGGATGAGCCGAAGTGACATCCTTTTTCATATCATTTTTTATATTCTATTTTCCATTATTACGTTGGTGTGTTTTTATCCGTTCTATTATCTGCTAATCTGTACGGTCAGTGATAATACACAGGTGGCGTTGGACAATGTGTATTTGTATCCGATTGGGCTTCATTTCGATAATTATATTCAGATCTTTCAGGTACAGGATCTCTTTCGTGCATTTGCAGTGTCTTTAGCAAGGGTTTTCATCGGTACGGGCACTTCTCTGTATGTGACAGCATATCTCGCGTATTTTTTTACCAAACAGGAGATGTGGGCAAGAAAATTCTGGTATCGTTTTGCGGTCATCACGATGTATTTTTCAGCGGGTATGATTCCGATTTACCTGAATCTTCGAATGCTGGGACTTCTGAATAGCTTTTGGGTATACGTTCTGCCAGGGCTTGTCAATGTCTATGACATGGTTTTGATTAAAACATCAATGGAGTCCATTCCGTTGGACCTGGAGGAATCTGCGGTATTGGATGGCGCAGGATATTATAAACGCTTTACCAGGATCGTTCTGCCGCTGCAAAAGCCGATTCTTGCAACGGTTGCTCTGTTCATGGCAGTACATCACTGGAATGATTTCTTTACAACCAAGCTCTACATTACCAAGCCGGAGTTATATACCCTGCAGTTCAAGCTGTATGAGCTTCTGAACCAGATTACTTCGGCGGCGGACCAGATCAACAATGATGACCGGTATGCGACGATTACACCATTGGGAATCCGTCTGACTTTAACGGCGGTTGTGACAATCCCGATTTTGATGGTCTATCCGTTTGTGCAGAGGTATTATGTCAAGGGGATTATGATTGGAGCAGTTAAGGGCTGACTTCATCAGAAACTAATATATTAAAAAGGAGCGGTAGTATGAAGAGTAGTATGATGGCGAGAGTACTAGCAATGCTGTTGGCGGTTTTGCTTGCGATATCGATGTTCGCAGGCTGCGGCAGTCCGACAGAGGACAGTAAGGCAGCGCCGCCTTCCGGTACGGACATCTCAGAGAGTGTTATGGAAGAAGAGTCCAAGCCTACTGAGACAGTGACATTAACGCTGTATCCGTTGGATGTCAATCTTACCAGCGGGGTGGTAGGAGGATTGCGGGGCCAGTTTTTTGAGAAGAATGGAATCCGATTGGAAGTATGGGCATATTCCGACGAAAAAACCAATGCGATTTTGGCAAGCCGGGATCTACCGGATGTTATGTACCTGAAAAGCAAGTTTTTGGAAACGGTGATCGATTCACAGATGGTCATGGACCTGGATCCGTATTTGGATCAGATCCCGCATGCGAGAGACTGGAACGAGATGCGGACTGCAATGAATTATATCCGAAAATATAAGAGCAATGGTACGGAAAAACTGTATTGTTTGCCAGGATCGGTAGGAGCCGGACAGTCCGTTGCTTCATTTGTAGATTCGACAGATCGCAACGCTGTTAAGCTACGCTGGGATGTCTATGAAGAGATCGGCGCACCAGAAATTCAAAATTTTGATGATTTGCTGGATGTTATGGAACAGATGCTGAAAGCGCGTCCGGTAGATGAAGAGGGAAATCCTTTTTATGGGACAATATTAAACAGCGGATCAGATACCAGTTATTGGTACTGTATGAGACTGTGGTTCCGCTGGCAGGGCTATGAGGATACGGAATTGCCTTATATGTTGGAGATGAATATGGCAGAGGGTAAGGCATCATCCATATTGGAGGATGACAGTCTGTATAAAGCAGGGCTGCGTTGGTACAATCAGGCTTACCGCAGAGGCTTGATGGATCCGGATAGTATCAATTATGACCGCTCTACGCAGAAGGTAAAGGCGGATAAGAATTTGGCCATGATCCCCAGCGGCAGCCTTCCGGGTTGGGCTCCTTATTACTATGAGTATTATATTCCCGGAACAACGATCTATTATCAAGATAAAAATACTTATGGAAAGTCTAATGTTTATATTGCGGTTAACGCGAAGACGGAACATAGGGATGCTTCATTAAAACTGCTGGATATCTGGAATGATCCGGATGCTTCGTTAGAGCTGTTATATGGACCGGATGGAGACTATTGGTATTCCGATGGAGAAAACGCATATTTGACAGAAGCGGCTCTGAAATATCTGGAGGAAACCAATGGATTGCTAACTGGGTTTGTGGATGCCAACGGAGATGTATGGTCGTTGTGGAATACAACATTCTGTATGAACTCCGGCGTGATGACGCATTATAAAGACGGAAACGGTAATTATCGCCCACGCCGTGTGGACGTATGGAGCGAAGTCCAGAAGTTCCAGACGGAGAACGATAATTTTGAGGCATGGAAGAAGACGACCGGATATGATTCGTGGAAAGCATGGCTCGCAGCAGAGAATGCTTTTATTCAGACCAGTGAGCTGCAGGATATCTCTTACTTTATGTCGGTGGCAGATGATTCTACACAGTTGATTCTGGATAGTCTGCGGGATACGGTTGTGACAGCTAGCTGGAAGATGGTCTATGCAGAATCCGACGAGGATTTTGAAGCGCTATGGAAAGCGATGGTATCGGATTGCAAGGGACTGGGAGCTGAGAAGCTGATGAGCGAGAGGCTGGCAGAGATCGAAGAAGCCAAGAAAATTCGGGATTCTTTGGTCGAGTAAAAGCGATGCTGCCCGGTATTCATACCGGGCAGCATTATAGGAGGAAGGGTTAATGAGAGATAGCATACATAAGTTTTTTCAGATAGGAACCATTCAATGGATGAGCCATCCGTCGTATCCAGTCTTGGAGTCCATCCATAGAATCGCGTCAGATGATTATTTTGACGCAATTGAAATCACACAGTTTAAAAATGATGAAGAACGAATGCAGGCTAAAAAGCTTTTGGAACAGTCCCATTTGAAAGTATGCTATGGAGCACAGCCGCGACTTTTAGGAACGGGACTGAATCCCAATGCAGTATCAGAAGAAGAGAGAAAAAAGGCAGAGATGACACTGTTGGAAGCAATCGATGAAGCAGCGTATTTAGGTGCCGGAGGAATTGCGTTTTTAGCAGGCAAGTGGACTGAGAAGACCAAGGAACAGAATTTTTCGCAGCTTATCAAGACAACGGAGAATCTTTGTGGCTATGCGGCTTCTAAAGGAATGTTCGTGGAGATGGAGGTCTTTGATTATAATGTCGATAAAGCGGCACTGATCGGTCCGGCACCTTATGCAGCGAGGTTTGCCGCAGAGATTCGTTCGAAATATAATAATTTCGGCTACATTGTAAATTTAAGTCATATTCCGATTACCTATGAGACGACAGGATTTGTCATCCGAACACTGCGTCCCTACATCACACACCTACATATCGGAAACGCGGTGGCGGTTCCGGGACGGGAAGCTTATGGAGATCTGCATCCACGTTTTGGCTTCCCGGGCAGTGCCAATGACACATTACAACTATTGGATTTCTTCCGGGTACTTAAGGAGGAAGGTTTTTTGAATCCAAGAGATCCATATGTACTTTCATTTGAAGTAAAACCATGGAAAGAAGAAGATCCGGAGATCATTGTGGCAAATACCAAACGAGTTATAAACCGTGCATGGGCGCTTTTAGAAGAGTGAGGAAAAGGTATGAAGATTGTAGTTCTGGATGGATTTACAGAGAATCCTGGAGATCTTAGCTGGGATGGCCTGAGATCGCTTGGAGAACTGACGGTTTATGATCGGACACCGGATGAGGATGAAGAGATTCTAAGACGTATCGGAAATGCGGAAGCTGTTTATACTAATAAAACACCGCTGAGAGCGAAGGTACTGGAGAAGGCAGCGCATTTGAAATTCATCGGAGTATTGGCTACCGGATATAATGTGGTCGATACAGAGGCGGCCGACAGAATGCAGATTCCGATTGCGAATATTCCTTCTTATGGAACAGAGGTGGTCAGTCAATTTGCTATTGCGCTTTTGCTGGAGATCTGCCATCATGTTGGACATCATGACAGAGAGGTAAAAAAGGGACGCTGGGGAGAGAGTCTGGATTGGTGCTTTTGGGATTATCCGATGATGGAATTGTCTGGTAAAACGATGGGAATTCTGGGATTCGGACGGATTGGGCAGACAACCGGGCGTATTGCAAAGGCGTTAGGGATGCGGATCCTAGCGTCGGACATTCAGGAAAACGAAGAAGGAAGGACTATTGGAGAATATGTACCGCAGGAGGAGCTTTTTGCCAAGTCGGATGTAATTATGCTTCATTGTCCTCTCTTCCCGGAGACTAGAGAAGTAGTCTGCTGGGAGAATATCCGCAGGATGAAAAAAGGTGTAATTCTGGTGAATAACAGCCGAGGAGGGTTGGTTCGGGAAAAAGACCTTGCCGAAGCATTGAAGGAGGGGTGGATATCGGCAGCCGCGGTAGACGTAGTAAGTACAGAACCGATTCAGACAGACAATCCGCTTTTATCTGCGCCGAATTGTCTGATCACGCCGCATATTTCTTGGGCAGCAAGGGAGAGCAGACAGCGATTGATGGATGCCGCTGTCCGTAATTTAGAGAGCTTTTTAGAGGGAAAATGTGAGAATATAGTGAATCTGAAAGGAAAAGGATAATAGATGAAAGCGTATCAAATATATCCCTCGGAGATGCGAACCTATCAGGATCGAGTCTCCGGAGTAACAGTGCATAAGTTGACAGACTATTTGTGTGACAGCTATCATACATATTTTACTAATAATGGATTCTGGGATCAAAATCGCAGACTGTTGTTTACTTCGGATCGAGGCAATGTAAGTAACCTTTACAGCATTGAATTAGAGAGTGGAGAGATCAGCCGTTTGACGGATTTTCAGCCAGGAGAGAGAACACCGATCAAGTTTACAAATGATATCAACCCGAAAAAAACAGAAATCTATTATGTACGCGGGGGAAGTATGTACGCATATGATTTTGTAAGGTTGGAAAATCGGCTGCTGTATACCAAACCGGATGGATTTAATCTAAAAGGCGGATTGGTAGGTGCAGACGGAAAATATTGTTATGCGGTGCTTTTGCAAGATCTTTCGGATAGGATATATCAGAATTTGAGTGCAAGCTATGTGGGATTTGAAGAATATTTTCGGGCAAAACCGGATTGTCGGATCCTACGCATTGATACCGAAAAGGGAGGAGGAGAGGTTTTGTGGCAGGAGAAATGCTGGCTGGGACACATTAATCCTTCTCCGGTACAGCCGACATTCTTGACCTTTTGCCATGAAGGACCATGGAATCTTGTTGATAACCGCATCTGGTTTATGGATACAGTGACAGGAAAGCCGCGTGCACTGCGGCCCAAACGGGTAGAGGGCGAACAGATCGGTCATGAATACTGGTATGCGGACGGAGTAAGAATCGGATATCAGGTACACAGAACAGGGGAAGGATCCTTTTTTGGAGTTGTGGATTATAGGGGGGAACATGAATTCGAAGCCCCATGTGTTCCTTTTCCGAGTCCGGACCATGTGCACTCCATTGATTTTAATTTGATCGTTAGTGATTCAGGTAAGACCATTAAACTATATCGATATAATGGAAAAGATTTTGATGATGCACGGATTTTGTGCATGCATGATGGGAGCTTTTTCCAACAGTATCACCATCCCCACCCTAAGATTATGCCGGATGGAAAACATGTCCTGTATAATAGCGACGAGAGTGGGTATTGCAATATGTATATTGCGGAGATTCCGGAAGATGTGGCATCATTGTCTAAAGTGACAGAATAAAAACACGGAGCCTTCAGCGTGGCAGCTGAAAGCTCCGTGTTCTATATTATGTTGGTTGATTATTAACGATGCAGACGGATTACGTTCCAGGACAGAGGAGCGAGCAGGAACTCGCGGCAGTCCGGCTTGACAGCGGCAGCGGTCGGATGAACCCGATCCGGCTGCTCAAAACTATTGCAAGCATAACGGTCTGCGTCGGTGAGAACCGTCCAAGACTCTACCTTGTAATCCTCGAAGCCCTGAAGTACAGGTGCCCAGAGGAGAGGCGTATCCATGCTGCGGTTCACGGCAAAGAGTGTAACATACTGATCGTCGTCGCTTACGACAGCTGTGCAGTCCAACATAGGAACGTCAGTGTAATTCTTGGAGTCATACTTCGGAGAATCCACAATACCGTTCAGCACTGTGCCGCGTCCGTAGACAGAAGCATGCAGATACGGATAGAAGATGGTCTGACGGAAAGCGCCGCCATTCTCAGAGGTCATGATCGGTGCGATTACATTGACAAGCTGTGCAAGGCAGGCAATCTTCACCCGGTCAGCGTGACGCAGAAGGGTGATCAGCATGGAGCCGACCAGAACGGCATCCTCTACATTATAGATATCCTCCAGCTGATGAGGAGCGATACTCCATGGCTCGATCAGTTTGTCCTGCTTTTTGGAGTGATACCATACGTTCCACTCATCGAAGCTCAGATTGATTGTCTTTTTACTCTTAGTCTTAGCCTTGACATAGTCGCAGATCGAAACGACGCTGCGGATAAATTCATCCATCGCTACGGTGCAGGCCATAAAGTCCGGAGTATCCTGAGCGGTATTGTCATAATATTGATGCATGGACAGGTAATCTACATGAGGATAGGTGTGTTCCAGAACCGTAGCTTCCCAGGAAGCGAAGGTCGGCATTCTCAGGTTGGAGCTTCCGCAGGCGACCAGTTCAATGGAAGGATCCACCCATTTCATGACTTTGGCAGTTTCGGTAGCCAGACGGCCGTATTCTTCCGCAGTCTTGTGTCCGATCTGCCAGGGACCGTCCATCTCGTTTCCGAGGCACCAGAGTTTGATGTTATAAGGATCGGCTGTACCGTTGGCGATACGCATATCGCTGTAATAGGAACCGCCCGGATGATTGCAGTATTCAACCAGGGCGCGGGCTGCGTCAACGCCGCGGGTTCCCAGGTTTACAGCCATCATGGGTTCTGTTTTAGCCTTGCGGCACCACTGCATGAATTCATCCAGCCCGAACTGGTTGGTTTCGATCGTGCGCCAGGCAAGATCGGTGCGGCGAGGACGGGATTCCTTGGGGCCGACCGAATCTTCCCAATTGAAGCCAGAGACAAAGTTGCCGCCGGGATATCGTACCAGAGGAACCTGCAGTTCACGGATCAGATCCAGAACGTCCTGACGGAAGCCATCCTTATCAGCCTGCGGATGTCCGGGCTGGTAGATACCGGTGTAGACAGCGCGGCCAAGATGCTCAATAAAAGAACCGTAGAGGCGGTCGTCGGTATGGGCGATCGTGAAATCGCGGTGAAACGTAGTTTTGGCGTTTTTGTAATTCATATGTAACCCTCCTGTATATCTTTTATATACTTATTTCATTATACATGGAAGATTTCAAAAAAGCAACAGGAAGAATTGAAAAAGGAAGGGGAATATGATAAGATAAGAACAGTTCATGAGGTTGAATTCTGATAAGGAGAGAGACAGTATGAAATACGGTTTTATAAAGGTCGCGGCAATTACACCACCAATCGCGGTGGCAGACTGTGTCCGGAACGCACAGGCGATAGGCCAGGGGATGCAGAGGGCGGCAGAGGCCGGCGTGCAGATCGCGGTTTTTCCGGAGCTTTGTCTGAGCGGTTATACCTGTGGGGATC
>CAVGBV010000072.1:0-13060 GCA_963627615.1 Alloprevotella sp. | reverse complement strand
GGTAAAGAGCGCTAGCCTCAGTATTACGGCTCTGGGCGTGTATGAAGCCAGGCTGAACGGAGAGCGGGTGGGAAAGTTCATCATGGCTCCGGGATGGACCGTGTACCAGAAACGTCTGCAGTATCAGACCTATGATGTGACGGAGCTGTTGCGGGAGCGCAATTGTCTGAGAGTTACGGTGGGCAAGGGCTGGTATCATAGCAATATGCAGGGATGGAAGAATTCCCCGGCGCAGAAGGAGCTGCATAAGGCGCCCCTCGGACTGTTGGCGCAGCTGGAAGTGTGCTATACAGACGGCAGCCGGGAGATTTTCGCGACGGATGAGAGCTGGAGCTGCACCGAGGGCCCGGTTCGTTTTGCCGAGATCTATGACGGAGAGATCTACGACGCGACAGTGGAGTATGGTGTAGGCGAGGCGGTTCGGGTATTTGAGGGCCCGTATGACGCGCTGATCGTGCAGCAAGGCGAGGAAGTCCGGGAGCATGAGAGAATTGCCGCACGGCAGATTTTCGTGACGCCTGCCGGAGAGACCGTGGTGGACTTTGGACAGAATGTAACAGGGTATGTAGAGGTCACCCTGACGGCACACGCGGGAGAGAAGGTCAAGCTGTCCCATGCGGAAGTACTGGATCAAAAGGGAAATTTCTATACGGAGAATTACCGTACGGCGAAGTCTCTGTATGAATATACCTGTACGGAAGGGACGCAGACCTATAAGCCGGATCTAACCTTCTATGGATTCCGCTATATTCGCGTGGATCGTTTCCCGGGACAGCCGGAGCTTCAGAACTTTACGGCGGTAGCTGTCTATTCGGATATGAAGCGTACAGGGTATGTGCATACTTCAGATCCGATGCTGAATCAGCTGGCGGATAATGTAATCTGGGGACAGCGCGGAAACTTCCTGGATGTGCCGACGGACTGCCCGCAGCGGGATGAGCGCATGGGATGGACCGGCGACGCGCAGGTCTTTATCCGTACGGCGGCGCTGAGTTATGATGTGGAGAAGTTCTTTACCAAATGGCTGGAGGATATGAAGGCGGATCAGGGCGAGGATGGGTGTATCCCGCATGTCATTCCGCATCTGATGGGGGATGCCCCCAGCAGCGCGGCGTGGGGCGACGCGGCGGCAATTTGTCCATGGGAATTGTATATGGCTTATGGCAACCGAGAGACACTACGCTCACAGTATGATATGATGAAAAAATGGGTGAGTTATATCGGAACCCATACGACGACACAGTATCTGTGGACGGGCGGAACCCATTATGGGGACTGGCTGGGGCTGGACGCTCCCTCAGGAAGCTATAAGGGCTCCAGCAATGCGGATTTTATCGCGTCCGCTTTCTATGCGTATTCTACCGAATTGACAATTCGGGCCGGAGAGGCGCTGGGCGAGGATGTCAGCGAGTATCAGAGCCTCTATCAGAAGATTGTGGAGACATTCCGCAGAACCTATCCGGAATACCATACGCAGACGGAATGCGTACTGGCGGCGCATTTCCGGCTGGCGGAGGATCCGGCGAACGCGGCGGCACAGCTCGCGCAAAGAGTCCGGGAATGCGGCGGACAGCTTCAGACAGGTTTTGTCGGAACGCCGTATCTGCTGCATGTGCTCAGCGATTACGGATATAACAAGCTGGCCTACGAACTGCTTCTCAGAAAAGAGTACCCGTCCTGGCTGTATCCTGTCAGCAAAGGAGCGACCACGATCTGGGAACATTGGGACGGCATCAAAGAGGATGGTTCCTTCTGGAGCAAGGATATGAATTCGTATAATCATTATGCCTATGGATCGGTTATGGACTGGGTATATCAGAAGGCAGCGGGTATTACGCCGGCCGCGCCCGGTTACAGTGAGGTGCGGATCGCGCCGGTTCCTAACGATCGTCTTACGATGCTGGAAGCAGTACTGGAGACCAGACATGGTGAGATCCGTTCCCGTTGGATTCAAAAGGATGGGATGTGGCAGTACGATATCACTACGCCGGTTCCCGGCCGGATTATCATTGCCGGAGAGGCAAAAGAGGTGGCGCCTGGCAGCTATCGGTACTACAGCCCGATTCAAAAGTGAGAATCGCGTATAAAATTTTTAAAAATAAAAAGGAATCGGACACACTTTGTCGAATAATTGAAGTGTCCGGGCGTAAACGGAGACTGCCTGCGCGGCCTCCGTTTTTTATGGCAGAAAGGGGTGAGGCAGAGGTGTATTATCCGGAGGAGATCATCCGGGAAGTACGGGAGAAGAGCGATGTCGTCAATGTAATCTCACGGTACGTGACGTTGACCCGCAAGGGACGCAATTACTTTGGACTCTGTCCATTTCATGGGGAAAAGACGCCATCCTTTTCGGTCAACGCGACGGAGCAGTTCTATCATTGCTTTGGCTGCGGCGCCGGCGGCAATGTATTTACCTTTTTACAGAACATAGAGAACATCTCTTTTGTGGAGGCTTTGAAGCAGCTGGCAGAGGAAGCGCATGTGGAGCTCCCGGAGGCGGAGATCTCACCGCAGGAGAAGGCGCGGATCGCCAGAAGAGAGAAGATGTACGAAGCCAATCGGGATGCGGCGCGGTTCTTTTATGTACAGCTTGTAAAGAGCCCATACGCCCAGGCGGCCAGGGAGTATCTGACAGGCCGCAAAGTTTCCGAAGAGTATCTCCGGAAGTTCGGCTTGGGATACGCTCCGATCGGAAGGGATACGCTTGGACGATATCTGATATCCAAGGGATACGACCCGGAGCTGCTGCGGGCAGCCTGTCTGATTGGCGGAGACGAGCATCGTACCTATGACCGATTCTTTAATCGGGTGATGTTTCCGATCTTTGATGTGCGGGGCCGTGTGATCGCTTTCGGAGGACGCGTGATCGGCAAGGGAGAGCCCAAATACCTCAACTCCTCCGATACAGAGCTTTTCAACAAACGTAAGAACCTGTACGCCATGAATCTTGCCAAGAAAAGCCGCCGCCCGCAGGCATTGATGGTAGAGGGGTATATGGATGTATTTTCACTGCATCAGGCTGGTTTTGACAATGCGGTAGCCTCGCTGGGAACGGCCTTGACACCGGAGCAGGCGGTACTCCTGAAACGGTATTTTGAAGAGGTCTGTCTGGTATATGACAGCGACGCGGCGGGAACCAATGCGGCCAGACGGGCGATACCGATCCTGGAAGGAGCAGGGCTTCGGGTCCGCGTGATGCGGGTGCCTGGCGCCAAGGATCCGGATGAATTTATCAAGGGCAACGGAGCGGAGGCTTTTGAAAAGCTGATTGAAAACGCGCTGGATCCTGTAGCGTTTGAGTTGTCCATCAGCGATACCAGTACAGTGGACGGAACCGTACAGACCATGCGGACGATGCGGGAACGCCTGATGCGGATTGAGGATGACGCGGAGCGTCAGATCCATATTCGGGATGTAGCGGAGCGGCTGAAGATTCAGCCGGAGACGCTGGCGGCACAGGTGGAGGAGGCACGGCGGACAGCCGGGGTTCAAGCCTATCAGGAAGCCAAGATGCAGATGACCAGAAGGCCGGAAAAGGGACAGGGCGGACTGGAAAAGGCGCAATGTCAGCTCTTGGCGCTGCTCCTTCGGTATCCGACCTGCCGGGAATCGGTATTCCGATATGTGCAGCCAGAAGATTTTCCGGAAAAAGAACCGGCTCAATCGGCTTCCGATGCGCCTTCTGAGAATATTTTCCGACGCGCGGCGCAATATATCTACGATAGACGCGGTGAGACGATCGCCGCGGCAGATCTGATCAGCCTGGCAGGGGACGCACAGGGACAGGGAGTCCTGGCGCACCTGGGAACACAGGAACTGCCGGAGGAGAAGACGGAGCTGGCCAAGCTCGCGGGCGAGACCGTACGTCTGATCCGGTCGGTATCGCTGGATACGCAGTTGCGCAGTGTGACTGACGCAGCGAAGCTGCAGGAGATTATCAGTCAGAAAAAACAATTAGAGCGAATCAACATACAGTTATAGATTCATGAGAGGAAAGGATGAGAATATGCAGCCCAGTGATGCGCAAAAATTCCGGGATAAGCTGAAGCTCCTGCTGGAACTTGCCAAGAAGAAGAAAAATGTGCTGGAGACCGGAGAAGTCGCCGAGGTTTTTCAGGATATGAATCTGCCTCCTGAGATGATGGAGAAGGTATACGATTATCTGGAAAAATACAACATAGACGTCATCGGCTCCATGGAAGAGATGCCGGAAGAGGAAGAACTGGATCTGACACTCCCGGAGGGCATCAGCATCGATGATCCGGTGCGGATGTACCTGAAGGAGATCGGCAAGGTTCCGCTTTTGTCCGCTGACGAGGAGATTGAGCTTGCCAAGCGGATGGAGCAGGGAGATGAGGAAGCCAAGCAGAGGCTCGCCGAGGCCAATCTCCGTCTGGTAGTAAGCATTGCCAAGCGTTATGTGGGCCGCGGAATGCTCTTTCTGGATCTGATTCAGGAGGGCAATATGGGCCTGATCAAGGCCGTGGAGAAATTCGATTACCGCAAGGGATACAAATTCAGTACCTATGCCACATGGTGGATTCGTCAGGCCATTACCCGTGCGATCGCGGATCAGGCCAGGACCATCCGTATCCCGGTGCATATGGTTGAGACGATCAATAAGCTGATCCGTGTTTCCAGACAGCTCCTGCAGGACCTGGGCAGAGACCCCACGCCGGAGGAGATTGCCGAGGAGATGGATATGCCGGTGGGCAAGGTGCGCGAGATTCTGAAGGTAGCGCAGGAACCGGTATCCCTGGAGACTCCGATTGGAGAAGAAGAGGACAGCCATCTGGGAGATTTTATTCCGGATACGGAGATGATGATCCCGGCAGACGCGGCGGCCTTCACTCTGTTGAAGGAGCAGCTTCTCGAGGTTTTAAAGACATTGACAGATCGGGAGCAGAAGGTCCTGAGGCTTCGCTTTGGACTGGACGATGGCCGTGCCAGAACACTGGAGGAAGTCGGTAAGGAGTTTCAGGTAACGAGAGAGAGGATTCGTCAGATCGAGGCTAAGGCTTTGCGCAAGCTCCGTCACCCCAGCCGCAGTAAGAAATTACGGGATTATCTGGAATGAGGATGAGTGCCAGTATAGAACTGACGCCTCGGCTGGAACAGGTCGCAGAATATATTCCGGCAGGTGAGAGTGTTATCGATATAGGAACCGATCACGCTTATCTGCCGCTTTCTGTCATTTTATCAGGAAAGTGCCCGAAAGCCATAGCGGCGGATGTCCGCCCGGGACCATTGGAAGCGGCCAGAAAGCACATTCAGGAGTGTCAGGCAGAAGAGAGGGTTACGGTCAGGCTTTCGAACGGCCTGGATGCTTTTTTGCCGGAGGAGCTGGAGTGCGTAGTGATGGCCGGGATGGGAGGACGTCTGATTGCGGAGCTGATCACGAGGGCTGGGAATCAGGGGCGCCTGACTTGCTGCCATACACTGGTGCTGCAGCCGCAGTCAGAACCGGATCGGGTGCGCAGGGCATTGCATGAGACCGGATGGCAGATACAAAAAGAAGCCATGACAGAGGACCGAGGCAAATTTTATGTCGTGATGCAGGCGGTCCCCGGACAGGAGCGATACAGCGAAGAGGAGTATGAGTATGGACGCCGGCTGTTTGAACTCCGGGATCCGGTTTTTTACAGAGTTTTGACGGAACATACCGAAAAGGAACGAAAGATCATCGAGGCGCTGCAGGAGAGAAACGACGCTTCCGAGACGGTACGTCGTCGCCTGAAGGAGTTGGAAGATACGATCTGCCGGGAAGAAAGGATGCTGAGAGCATGGGATGCACAGTAAAAGAAATTGCGGATAGGATGGCCGGATGGGCGGATCCCGCGTGGGCGGAAAGCTATGACAACTGCGGACTGCTGATCGGACATGGAGAACAGCAGGTGGATTCTGTGGTGACGGCGCTGGATGTGACAGAAGAGACTGTGGATTATGCGATACGTATGGGAGCTCAGATGATCGTCGCGCATCATCCGATCATTTTCCGTCCGGTCAAGTCGATTGTGGATGATACAAGGGACGGAGCAAGGCTTCTTAAGATCATCGAACACCGGTTGGCGGTCTATGCGGCGCATACCAATATGGACGCGGCTCTGGGAGGCACCAATGATATCGCGGCGGAGCGGCTGGGCCTGCTCTATGTGCGGCCGTTGTTTCCCGTAGGGGGAGATACGGGAGCCGGAATGGGACGGGTCGGCAATCTGCCTAAGGCGATGAGCGTCCGGGAATTTGCGCTGTATGCCAAGGATGCGTTTGACGCGGAGAGTGTCCGCATGGTCAGCCGCGACCCGGAGCGGACCGTGTATAGGGTTGCGCTGTGTACCGGTAAAGGCATGAGCTTTTTTGAAGAAGCCGTCCGACAGCATGCCGATGTGTATCTTACAGGGGATGTGTCCTATCATGAAGCGGAGGCGGCGTTGGCCGGAGATGTGAGTATCGTGGATGCCGGACATTTTTCAACCGAGCTTCCGATCGCGGAGGCCATGGCGCAGTATTTGCAGCAGGAGGAAGAGGGCCTGCAGGTATATCCGTTTACCGCGCAGACCAATCCCTTTCAGACATTATAATCAAGGAGGGTATAGAAGATGAGCGGAATCAAGATGACGCTTCCAAATGGCTCCGTAAAGGAAGTGCCGGCCGGAACAACACTGGAAGAAATCAGCCGCATGGATGGCGTTCTGGATAGTCCGTCTCCCGTGATGGCGGCGATGGTAAATGGAAAAATCACCGAGCTGTCGGTGCCCATGATGGAAAGCGCCCAGTTGGTATTTTTGACACTGGCGCATATGGACGGATACCGCATCTATCAGCGAAGCCTCCTTCTGCTCTTTTTACGCAGCGCCAGGGAGGTGCTGGAGCCGGAAGCCAGAATCTATGTTAAGCATTCGATTGGTAACGGTATCTATTGTGAGATTGAAGAGTCCGGGCAGTTCCGGAGAGATCCTCAGGAAGCGGTGCGGTGCATTGAAGCAAGGATGCGGGAGCTGGTCAAGAAGCCGGAGCGTATTCAGCAGATGCTGCTGGACCTCCCGGACGCGATGGAAAAGGCAAAGGAGATGGGACTGAACGCCAGACTCCGCCTGTTCCGCTATCGGAGATTTTCAGTGGTGCATATGTATCAGTTCGGGAAGTACCAGGACTACCTCTATGGCTTTATGCTGCCGGACAGCAGCCGCCTGGGGCATTTTGGACTTCAAACCTATGAGGAGGGCGTGGTCCTTCTGATGCCGACGCGCAGATACCCTCATGAAGTACAGCCTTTCCGGCCGATGCCCAAGCTTTTTGAGATCTTCCAGCAATCCAGGGATTGGAGCCGAATTCTTCACGCGGCGGATATCGGAGCGCTGAATGAACAGATTTCGGCAGGGAAACTTCGTGAGCTGGTCTATACCTCGGAAGCGCTCCATGCTAAGCATATCTCGAATATCGCACAGGAGATTTCCTCCAGAGAAAAGCTGCAGCTTGTGTTGATTGCCGGGCCTTCTTCATCCGGCAAGACGACCTTCGCGCGCAAGCTCTGTATACAGCTGCGGGCGGAGGGGATGGTGCCGCATCTGATCTCTGTCGATAATTATTTTAAGAATCGTGAAGATACGCCGCTGGACGAGGACGGGGCGCCGGATTTTGAATCCTTGGACGCTCTGGACGGCGAGCAGTTCCAGAAGGATCTTCAGGCGCTTCTGGATGGTCAGGAAGTCAATATGCCCACATACAACTTTAAGACAGGACGGCGGGAGTACCGCGGCGGAACCATGAAGTTCGGAGCCAGCGACGTGCTGGTGGTGGAGGGGATTCACTGCCTGAATGAAGAGCTGACTGCTTCTATCCCTCGTGAGAAAAAGTATAAGATCTATATCAGCGCGTTGACGCAGTTGGGAATTGATGAACACAATCGGATTCCAACCACGGACGGACGGCTTCTTCGGAGAATTGTGCGGGATCATCAGTTCCGCGGAACCTCGGCGGCGCAGACCATCCGTATGTGGGAATCGGTACGCCGGGGGGAAGACCGCAATATCTTTCCTTTCCAGGAGCAGGCAGATGTGATGTTCAATTCAGCCCTTCCCTATGAGATGGCGATTCTTAAACAGTTTGCTGAGCCTTTGTTGTTCCGGATCGATCAGGGAACGCCGGAATACGCCGAAGCGAGGAGATTGATCAAATTCCTGGATTATTTCCAGGGCGTGTCCAGCGAAGAAGTGCCGCAGACATCCATCTTGCGGGAATTTATCGGGGGCAGCGTATACGAGCATATGGAGTAAGAAAGGATTTATAGATATGGAGCAACGGGAGAGGGAGCTGACGGAGGAGAGAGAGCATCTGACTCTGGTGCAGACGCTGATTCAGCGGGAGATGGAACAGCGCTTGACCGAACTTGGCGTTATGAAGCAGGATATTGTGGATTACCGCAAGGACCTGACAGAAGAGACGCTGAACGAGCAGACAAGGCTGAACAATGTGGATTCCAAGGTAAAGGAATCCCAATACAGGACAGCCTATCAGCGGGTGCTGGAATTGAGTCGGATGTATTATGCGCCGTATTTTGGGATGATCTGTTTTCGGGAAGAGGGAGAACAGGATGAAGAGAGCTATTACATCGGAAAGAGGGGCCTGACACAGGACGGAGATCCGTTGATTCTGGACTGGCGGACACCAGCGGCATCGCTTTTTTACCAGCAGCATTTGGGTAAGATGTCATTTCGCGCGCCCGGCGGAGAGATTCCGGTAGATCTTCTGATTCGCCGCCAGTACATCATCAAGGACGGGACGCTGAAGGGCATGTTTGATTCTGAACTGGATATCAAGGATGATATTCTGCAGATGGTGCTGTCCGGCAGCAGCGGCGACCGTCTCAAGGAGGTTGTCGCGACGATCCAGAAGGAGCAGGATGACTTGATTCGTGCGCCTCTGGAAGAAAATGTGCTGTTGGATGGTGTGGCCGGAAGCGGTAAGACGACGATCATTCTGCACCGTGTCGCCTATTTGCTGTATAATTATAGGGAGAGGCTCAAGGACAATATTCTGATTCTCGGGCCCAATCAGATCTTTATGGAGTATATCTCTCAGGTCCTGCCGGATTTGGGAGAGACGGAGGGGACGCATCAGAGGACTCTACGTAAGCTGGCGCAGGAGGTGCTGGAGCTTCAGGGCAATATCATGAAGCCTAGGGTATACTTCGAGAAGCTGATGCACGGCGAGGATGCGGCATGGCGGAAGCGCGTATATGAAAAGGCAGATGCGTCTTACATCAAAGAGCTGGAGAAAGCTTGCGACGGATACGAAGAGAGCCAGAGGATGGAGACGGATCTGAAGTTTAACGGAAGGCTGCTTCTGGAAGCGGAAGAGGGAAATGAGCTCTTTTTCAAGACCTATCACAATATGCCGTATAATCGGCGGGTTATGCGGATCAAACGGCTGATTAACAGCCGTCTCAGAGATCTGCGTGACCGTATGGTACGTAAGCTGCAGCGGGAGTATGAGTCTAAAATTCGGGAGGCCAAGCAGCGGGGCGAAGAAGATCTTGCGAATCGGCTGCGTTTTGAGGGCAATACCAAGCTCCATGAACTGATGGTGCAGCTGTATGAATTCCGCATTCAGCTGCGGGAGGTCTATGCGATTCCGGTAATTGAGGAATGGTACCGACAGAGCCTCTGCGGCGGTGAGGCGTGTGAATGGACGGAAGAGGATCTCTGGGCGATGCTGTACGCGGCGGCTGTATTTCATGGCAAAGGTCTTTTTGAGGTCAAGCATCTGGTCGTGGACGAGGCACAGGATGTGAGCGCCCTGGGGTTGGCGGCACTGCTTAAGGTGACGGATACGGAGAGCCTGACGATTGTAGGCGATGTCCGGCAGAAGATCAAGGGACAGAGTTACCCGAGTCTGATGGATGAATGGAAAAAGGTAATGCCTCCCAAGGTACGGGCTAAAACGCATGAATACCGACTGCGCCGCAGTTACCGCAGTACGCGTCAGATTATGGAATATGCTATGAAGGACCTGGAGGAAGCCTTGCGGTGTCCGATAGAGACAGTCGAGCGTCCCGGCGAACCGGTTCGTTCTCTGCAGGGGAGTCTGACTCCGGAGTTGGAGCAAACGATCGCGGAAGGCCTGGAATGGCTGAGAGTGCAAGGAATGGACAGGATCGCGGTTCTCACGGAGAACATGGAGGAAGCAAGCTATATTGCGGATCTTTTGGGGACCGGAGCGGAGCTTGTGACCGGGGAGCTGCGTAAGACGACGCCTGGTCGGATTCCGGTGATGCCGGTTTATTTCGCGAAAGGTCTGGAATATGACGGCGTGATCGCGCTGGATACGATGAAGGACAGTCTGACGCATTATGTGCTGTGCACAAGAGCATTACACAGGCTGATTCATATACATTTACAATAAAAACAGGGGGTCAAAGTATGGAGTATCAAAATCAGGTGGAACGCTGGGGAATGCTGGAGGTAACGCTTACCGGGCCGCAGGAGGGCAATCCTTTTACGGAGCAATGGGTAAAGGGTGTTTTTACCAATGGAATTCAGACAATCCGCGCCAATGGATTCTATGACGGAGAGGGAATATACAAGGTGCGCTGCATGCCTTCTTATGAGGGAGAATATACCTTTGAGGTGAGCGCCAGCTTTTTGCCGGAGGCGCAAAAGGGACAGTTTACGGTCACGCCGGCGGGAGAGGGCAATCACGGTCCGGTCCGTGTCGCGTATACGTATCATTTCGCGTATGAGGACGGCAAGGCCTATTATCCGGTCGGTACGACCTGCTATGTATGGGAGCTGCAGAAGGAAGAGATGCAAAAGGAGACGCTGGAGGAGCTTTCCAAGGGATATTTTAATAAAATCCGTTTCTGCGTATTTCCTAAACATTACATCTACAATTTCCATGAGCCGATTTCGTATCCCTATGAAGGAACGCCCTGTGATACCAGTGAAATGACAAGGGAGAATTTTGGAGAGTACAAGACGGTAGATCACGGAAACCACTGGGACTTCTATCGTTTCAATCCCAAGTATTTTCAGCATATCGAGGATTGTATCCAGAGGCTCTGCGATATGGGGATTGAGGCGGATATCATCGTGATGCATCCCTATGACCGGTGGGGATTTTCCAAGATGACTGCCGATCAGGACGATCTGTACTGGAATTATGTAGTCAACCGTTTCAGCGCCTATCGGAATGTCTGGTGGTCCTTTGCCAATGAGTACGATCTGCTCCGGGAGAAGACCATTGCCGACTGGGAGCGCTATGCCCAAATCGTCTGCGAAAACGATCCGTACCAGCATCTGCGCTCCATCCATAATTGCCATACGCTCTATGATTACTCCAGACCATGGGTAACGCATTGCTGTATTCAGCGTCAGCCGGACGTCATGCCGGTTGAGATGACCAATGTCTGGAGAGAACGCTATCGTAAACCCATTATCATCGATGAGTTATGCTATGAAGGAAATATCAGCTCTCATTGGGGCTGCATTACGGCACAGGAGATGACCCGGCGTTTCTGGGAGACTACCTTGCGCGGAGGCTATGCGGGTCATGGCGAGACCTATGTACATCCGCAGGATATTCTGTGGTGGTCCCATGGCGGAAAGCTGCATGGCGATTCTCCGGCGCGCCTGCGCTTCCTGCATTCCATTTTGGAAGAGCTGCCGCAGGGCGGATTGGCCTATGCAGGACGAAGAGTCTGCGTCAATCAGGAAAAGATGCCCGGCGGAAAGAGTGTTCGTCTGGAATATCTGGGCAAATCCTGCCCGTCCATCATGGAATACCATCTGGAAGAAGGACAATATCAGGTCGATGTGATCGATACCTGGAATATGACTATTGAAGACCGGGGGGTTCATGGCCCTGTGTTCTCCGTGGATATGCCGAGCCGTGAATACATGGCGATACGCATCACCAGGCTGTAAACCGGAAGGGAAGATAGGATGCCGCAGGGAGATAATGACGACGAAATCTGGGATGTATACGACAGGGAGCGGAATCTCACCGGAAAAACACACCGGCGGGGAGATCCGCTGGCTCCCGGAGAATACCATCTCGTTGTGCATATTTGCATTTTTAATTCTCAAGGAAAGCTTTTAATTCAACAGCGCCAGCCCTGGAAAAAGGGCGGGGCTGGCCTGTGGGATATCTCAACCGGCGGTTCCGCGATAGCCGGAGACGACAGCCGTAGGGCCGCAGAGCGCGAAGTATTGGAGGAATTAGGCCTGCCGCTGGACTTATCCCAGGAGCAGGTCCGTTTCACCTTCCATTGGAAGAACGGATTTGATGATTATTGGATGGTTTGCCGGGATGTCGAACTGGATCAGCTCCACCTCCAATATGAAGAAGTGGCGGCGGTGCGTTGGGTGGACCGGGCAGAACTCCAAAGTTTGATCGATGCGGGACAATTTGTACCATATTTTTTTGCGGATCGTATTTTTGATATATACGAAGGAGATGGAGCGGCATATGAACGTTAAAATACGTACGGCACAGGAGGCGGATGCCGGAGAGCTTCTAGAGATTTATGCACCCTATGTAGAACGGACAGCAGTTACCTTTGAGTACGAAGTGCCTTCGGTAGAAGAGTTTACGGAGCGCATCCGAAACACGCAGCAGAAGTATCCCTATCTGGTGGCGGAAACACCGGAAGGAATTGTGGGTTATGCCTACGCCTCGGCCTTCCATGAGCGAGCGGCCTACGGCTGGGGAGCAGAGCTTTCCATCTATGTAAAATGGGATCAGCGTGGAGCAGGCGTCGGCCAACAGCTGTATAACGCATTAGAAGAGGCGTTGAAAAAGCAAGGGTTCCTTAATCTCAACGCCTGTATCGCATGGCCCAATCCAGCCAGCGTTCATTTCCACGAAAAACAGGGATTTCAGATGGCGGCGCATTTCCACCAATGCGGATATAAGCTTGGAGAGTGGTATGATATGGTTTGGATGGAAAAGATGCTGGGACCGCATGAGAACCCTCCGCAAAAGATTGCAAAATATTCAGAAATATGATACAATATCCCTCGTAAGGAGGGATATTGTTGTTTCCAGTGATTTATTTTCTCTT
>CAVGBV010000071.1:3115-13275 GCA_963627615.1 Alloprevotella sp. | reverse complement strand
ACCGTCCCGAAAACGCTCCCACTCATGGAGATGACCGTCTGCGGATCGTCGGCAGCGCAGGGGTTCTGGAAGTTCGTGATTCTATGGTCTATCTGATCAATGACACGCATGACGGATGTCAGCCCATGCCTTTATCCCATGCTCCCCGCCTTCTCTTTGAAGATTTTGTACGGACCATGCAGGGAGAATCCGGCGGACTCATCACAACGGAGGATTGCCTCTACAGTACCTATGTTGCTCTGAAAGCCCAGGAAGCCGCGGATCAACACCGTATTCTTTCCCTTTAAACTGGACGGACTGCTGTTCACCGATTCTTAACCGGTGGCAGCAGTCCTTTTTATTATGCTATATACTTATGAACAGGCTTCTTCGCTGATTTTCATCTGTTTATAACAATAATTCAAAATATCTCCGCGCTTGATAATCCCGATAAAGATCCCACTGTCATCCACAACCGGCACAAAGCTCTGCATATTGGCGACATTGATCAGACTATCCATTGTCGCGCTGATCGGCACCGGCTTGTACTGCCAATACCGCGGAATATTTTCCAGCAGCAGCTTGCCCGTATCCTGAAATGTCAATCCGGGATTGCGCTTCATTTCCCACAGAATGTCTCCTTCCGTCAACACCCCGTAGTATCCTCCTTCTTCATCCAATATTGGAATCGCTTTGTAACGATGGTATTCCATCTTTTCCATCGCCTGGCGCAATGTCATCTTCTTGGAAAGATACACTACGTCATTCTTCGGGGTCAGAAAAAACGCTATATTCATCGCATCACCTCCTGACTTTTTCTGTGCCCCATATCCGACGGTCTTAAAACCACCGAATTACGGCAGTTTCTATTGTATCGTACAGTTGTAAAAAATCCATGAACCACAAATTAAAAACAAATTAATTTTGTGATAAATGACAAGAACGACGGATTTCAGCCATCTTTATAGGATATGCCGCATCCTCTCCAGTAGAACCTTTTCCCTTGCCAAACTCTTTCCTGCTGTGCTATAATAGAGACCGTACTACCATGAACAGAAAGTGAGGAAAAGATATAATGACCGATTACGCTCAGGTACTGGCCGCGCAATTTGGTTTGGCTGCCAAACAGATTCAGGCGGTGATTGACCTGCTCGGTGAGGGCAATACCATTCCCTTTATTGCTCGTTATCGCAAAGAGGCTCATGGTTCGCTGGATGATCAGAAAATCCGTGAGATCTCGGATCGTTTGGATTATCTGCGCAGTCTGGATGAAAAGCGGGACAGCATTCATTCCCTGATCGAAGCAGCAGGCGCTATGACGGACGAAATCGCGCAGGCTCTGCGCCAAGCTCAGACACTCTCGGAGCTGGACGACATCTACCGTCCTTACCGACCCAAACGAAAAACCCGTGCCAGCGTCGCAAAAGAAAAAGGCCTTGCGCCTCTGGCTGATATGATTCTTGCCCAAACACGCAAAAGTCCAGAGCCGCTGACTTTAGCCGCGGAGTACGTGGATCCGGAAAAAGGTGTCTCCTCTCCCGAAGAGGCCTTACAGGGTGCGCTGGATATCATTGCTGAAACCATTTCTGATGACGCAGCGCTCCGTAAGCAGCTCCGTGAGAAAATGAACGCGGACGGTGTTCTGGTTTCCAAGGGAACGACAGAGGAAACCTCGGTCTATAGTATGTATTATGACTTTCATCAGAGCGTTCAGGGTATTGCCGGCCACCGGGTACTGGCTGTCAACCGCGGAGAACGCGAAGGGTATCTCAAGGTTACGATAGAAGCCGATCCCATAAGGACACAGCGTATCGTCACCAAAGCCTATGTCCGAAACAACTCCTCTGCCTGCTGCGAAGCGGTCCGTACCGCAGCGCTCGATGCCTACGACCGACTGATCTACCCCGCATTGGAACGGGAGATCCGGAACGACCTGACCGAGGCCGCCTCGGAAAACGCAATCAAGATCTTCGGTATGAATCTGCGCCAGCTTCTTCTGGCGCCTCCTGTCAAAGGAAAAGTCACCATCGGACTGGATCCCGGATATCGTACCGGCTGCAAAACCGCTGTTGTAGACGCGACAGGACATGTTCTGGAGACTACCGTCATCTATCCGACCCACAGCGAAGCCAAAGTTGCCGAATCCAAACGGATCCTAAAGCGGCTCATTCTCAAACATCACGCGGAGCTGATCGCCATCGGCAACGGAACCGCTTCTAAAGAAACCGAAATCTTTACCGATACTCTCTTGAAGGAAGAGGGGCTTACGGGAACGGTGCGATACATGATCGTGAGTGAAGCCGGTGCTTCCGTCTACTCCGCCTCCAAACTTGCCGCGGAGGAATACCCTGAGCTGGATCTGACCCTGAGAAGCGCCGTATCCATTGCTCACCGCCTTCAGGATCCTCTGGCCGAGCTTGTCAAAATCGACCCCAAGGCAATTGGTGTCGGCCAATACCAGCATGATATGCCGCAAAAACGGCTCAGTGAGACTCTGGACGGTGTTGTCGAGGATTGTGTTAATACGGTCGGCGTCGATCTGAATACTGCCTCTCCTTCGCTTCTCAAAAACATCGCTGGCGTCTCCCCGACGGTTGCCAAAAATATCGTAAGCTATCGGGAAGAGAACGGAGCTTTTCATTCCCGTGCAGAACTGAAAAAGGTTCCGAAGCTTGGTCCTAAAGCTTTTGAACAATGCGCCGGTTTTCTTCGTGTTCATGAGAGCGCCAATGTTTTGGACCATACTGCCGTCCATCCGGAGTCCTATCCGGCAGCCTCGGCCCTGCTTACTCTATGCGGATATGATTCCAAACATCTGGCTTCTGCAGGTTACGGAGATCTTCGGGAACGGATGGATGCACTGGGCGGCTTGGATGAAGTTTCCAGGAGGCTTGAGATCGGCGCTCCGACCTTGGAGGATATCGTCAAGGAGCTTCTCAAGCCCGGACGCGACCCCCGCGAGGATATTCCCGTTGCCGAAGTGCGTAGCGATATCAAAGATATCAAGGATCTGGCCGTCGGTATGGAACTGACCGGAACGGTTCGAAACGTGGTGGATTTCGGCGCGTTTGTCGATATCGGCGTGCATCAGGACGGTCTGGTGCATATCACACAGATCCGCAAAGAATATGTCAAGCACCCTGCTGATGTTCTGAAGGTCGGCGATATCGTAAAGGTCTGGGTCCTGAGTGTGGACCTTGCAAGAAACCGGATCGGCCTCACCATGAAAAAACCTGTCTGACCAATTCAATTGAGGAGGAACCTACTATGTTTGGAAACAGAATTCTGGATTACTGGGATGATATCGTACGGGATCTTGGAGCCATTGTCGCTATCCCTTCTGTCTGCGGGGCTCCCGACGGTATCTACCCTTATGGAAAGGAACCGGCCCGTGCGCTGGATAAGGCGCTGGAACTGGCACAGGGCTATGGTTTAAAAGTCAAAAACTCCGACTACTACGCCATTCACGCCGAATATGGCGAGGGCGACGAAAATGCAGTCGTCATGGCGCATCTGGATGTCGTGCCTGCCGGTGAAGGCTGGGTGAGCGATCCCTTTACCTTATCAGAACGGGATGGTTTTCTCTATGGCCGCGGCGTCCTTGACAACAAGGGACCTGCTGTCATCACGCTCCACTGTCTGAGAGCGTTAAAGGATGCCGGGATTCAAGGGAACCGCAAGCTCCGCGTTGTCCTTGGATCCGGAGAAGAAATCGGCATGGACGATATGAAGCATTATTTTTCCAAGGAACAGCATCCCACCATGGGCTTTACACCGGATGGGCATTACGGTATCTGCCACTGTGAAAAGGGACTGATGCGTTTTGAAGTAACCGGCGCTCCCTCCCCCATCATCCGCAGCTTCCACGCCGGAACAGTCGTCAATGCTGTTCCCTATAAAGCGGAAGCCGATATTCTGTGTTCTTCCGCTGAGGCTGCGCAGCTGATAGAAGCCGCAAAACACGGAAATTTCGAGTGTACCTCCATTGATGGCGGCCTTCATATCCTGAGCCGCGGTCGGGCCGGACACGCTTCCGCACCGCAAAACGGCGTCAATGCCGCCTCCCATTTAATTGAACTTCTATACCAGACTTTTGGCGAACGCCTTGGAGATTTCTACAGCTGGATCCACCGTTCCATCGGGCTGACCAGTGACGGAAGCCTCTACGGTGTTGCCTGCAGCGATGAAGTAAGCGGACCGCTAACCTTTAATCTGGGAATCGTTGAAAATTCCCGCTTTGTCGTAGACATCCGTTATCCTGCAACCTGTGATGGCCGGGAAATCGCTTCGATTCTGAAAAAACACACGAAGGAAGCTGGTCTGGCCTTCCATCTGGTCTCCGACGACGTACCGTTGTATCTGCCCAAAGACAGTCCACTGGTCACGCTGCTCAGCGGAGCCTACAAGGAGATCACCGGAGAGGAATGCTCCGTCTACTCCATGGGCGGCGGTACCTATGCCCGCCAGATGTTCGGACACGGCGTCGCCTTCGGCGCCAACTTTGTCGGTGAAAAAGCGGACGCACACAACTGCAATGAAAAGGTGCGGATTGAAAAAATGAAACTGCATGCGCAGATCTGTCTGGAAGCCATGTACCGGATGCTCACCGCATAAAAAATCACCTCGTTGGGAAGCCTATCCAACGAGGTGATTTTTTATGCAATCTCTATGGCACGCAACGGTCACTCCTGCAGAATTTCCGTCCCTGCCCGGAGACCTGTATACTCCTGTCGCGATCATCGGCGGCGGCCTTGCCGGTATTCTATGCGCTTACATGCTAAAGGAACAGAATATCCCTGCCATCGTACTGGAGGCAGATCGTATCGGAAGCGGCCAGAGCGGAAATTCCACCGCTAAAATCACGGCACAGCATGGTCTGATCTATCATCAATTGATTCAAACTCTCGGCCAAAGGATGGCTGGCCTCTATGCGGATGCCGCGCAGAAGTCTGTCCGCACTTACAAAAGACTGATTGGCGATAAGGGAATTTCCTGCGGCTATGAGGAACGCTCCAGCTATCTCTATACGGTATCCAACCTGCCGGCTCTGGAGATGGAGCTGAAGGCGGCAAGATCTCTTGGCATCTCCGCCTGGCTGACACATACGGAAGAACTGCCCTTTCCTGTCCGCGGATGTCTGCGTTTTGATCATCAGGCGCAGTTTCATCCTCTTCTCTTTCTGCATGCTCTCGCAAGGGAACTTACGATCTATGAGCATACCCAGGTCCTAAGCGTCCGCGGACACACCATCCAGACCGACCATGGAACGGTAACCGCCGAACGGATCCTCTTCACCTGCCACTATCCCTTTGTCAATCAGCCAGGGTATTATTTTCTACGGATGCACCAGGAGCGTGGATACTGTCTGGCTCTAAAAAATACAACTTCTCTAAAGGGAATGTATCTCGGCATTGATCCCAGTAGGAATTGGTCAATGCGCAGTGCCGGAAACATTCTGCTTTTGGAAGGCGGCGGACACCGTACCGGCTCCAATAGCGGCGGAAGATATGAAATGCTGCGAAAAGCAGCTGCCCGCTGGTGGCCCGAATCCCGTCTGGTCTGCCGTTGGTCCGCTCAGGACTGCGTCACTCCGGATTCGGTTCCGTATATTGGGCCTTATTCTTCCGCGGAACCGGACTGGTATATCGCATCCGGCTTTGACAAATGGGGAATAACACATAGCATGACAGCGGCGCTTCTGCTGCGGGATCTGATCTGCGGCGTCCCGACACCCTATGCTGATCTGTTCACCCCGTCCCGCCACACCCTATGGGCCAGTGCCGGGAATCTCATCCATGATGCCCAACACAATGCCAAAGCACTTCTACGACGCTTTCTCCCGCCTTCTGTCGCGGCAGGCGCTATAAGTCCCGGGCATGGCGGCATCGTCTCCCTCCATGGAGAAAAAGTAGGCATCTACCGTGAAAAAAGCGGGAAAATCCACTGTGTGGAACCCTTCTGCCCTCACATGGGATGTCAATTGGAATGGAACCCGGACGAACTAAGCTGGGATTGCCCTTGCCATGGCTCCCGCTTTGACTACGACGGCCGACTCCTCGACGATCCCGCTCAGGCCGATTTACTCCGTCCTTCCTGTATCCGCTAACGGCCGGTAGACAATCCGCACGTCTCCCGCCCTCAGAGGTTCTTCTCCCATGCAGGGCGAATCATCCCATGCACAGCGCAACCCTTCCGGGAATCTGATTTTCTTCTCTTCATCTGTGTGATTAATCAGATAGAAAATCTCATTTTGATCTGTATACCATCTGGTACACTCCACCCCTTCCGGGACCTCCATCGGAGCCCGCAAAGCTTTTTCACGGCAGATTCTGTCTGCCAAGTCATCTAAGAACTGCGGCTCGGGGTCCGTCCCCACATAATAGGAGACCCCCTTCGTCAGCTCGTATCGGGTTGCACAAGGAACTCCCGCATAGAACTCCCGCTCATAGACTGCCAGTGCTTCTGCCCCTTCCAGATGGATATTATCAAAAAGCATCCCGCAATCATAGTTTGTCCTGGTAAATCCTTCCGCTACGATCCGCATCCGGTTGCGCCTGTCCGGCGGAAGCGCGTCCGTCTCTTCAATCCAGATCCCCAGTGTCTTTCGAAGTCCCCCGGGATATCCGCCCAAAATAACCTTATCATTTTCCTGAGCGATTCCGCTGAAGACAGACGCGACCAGTGTGCCCCCCTGCCGCACATAACCCTCCAGCCGCTGTGCCAGGTCTCCCCGCATCTGATACAGACAGGGCGTCAGAATCACATCATACGCTTCCAGATTCTGATCATATCGTAAAATATCGACTGCGATATTTCTTTTATAAAAAGCCTTATAGTATTTCTGCACCTGCGGCAGATACTGCAAGTCCCGGCTGGGCCCGCTGGAGAGCTCCACCGCCCACCAGTTATGCCAGTCCATGATCAGGCCTACCCGGGCCGCGGTTCTTGCGCCGATAGAAAGGTCTCCCATCCCCCGGAGCTCTCTCCCGATCTGTGTCATCTCCCGGAAAATCCGTGTGTTTCCGGATCCCTCATGGCTGATCAACGCTCCATGGAATTTTTCCTGTCCGGCCTGCGACTGACGCATCTGGAAGAAGAGCTCACTATCCGCCCCGTGGGCCAGTCCCTGATACGCCAGTCTTCGGATCTCTCCCGGCCGCTTCAGGACATTGTACGGCTGCCAGTTCTGCTGATTCGGGGATTGCTCCGTCACCCAATAGGACTGGCCCTGCTTTAATCCGCGCATGATGTCATGCTTTAATGCCGGAAGCGAAGGATCCTCAAAAGGCGCCGGATAATTGTCCCATCCCACGATGTCCAGATGCTTACATAATTCAAATTGATCCAGCTTCTTAATATAGCCGGACATATTCGTCATTACAGGCAGGGCGGGCGTGTATTTCTTCAGAATCCGATATTCATTTTCAAAACACTCAATCACGCAGTCCGTAGTGAACTTCATGTAATCCTGTTGAATCGGCGGATAGAATCGATAGTCGTCATTCAGCTCGCTGGGCAGCTCCATCTCTTCGAAATCTGTAATCTGCCGTCCCCAGAATGCCAGATTCCAGGCCTCATTGAGTCCCTGCGGCGTTTTATACCTTTTTCGGAGCCATTCATGAAACTTGGCCCGACAATTAGGGCAATAGCAATAGGTACCGTATTCATTCGCGATATGCCATCCCGCCAATGCCGGATGGTGCTGATAGCGGCTGGCCATAGCTTCGGCAATCGCTGCCGCTCTCTCTCGGTATTTGGGGCTGTTGTGGCAGAAGAATACCCGCATTCCATGGGTTCGGCGGCGTCCCTGGATATCCACCGGCAGAACTTCCGGATATTTATAGGACATCCATGCCGGCTGCGCCGTTGTCGGCGTCGCCATACAGACGCGAATGCCATGACTCCATAGCGTATCCAGAATCCGGTCCAGCCATTCGAAGTCATAAACGCCCTCCTGCGGCTCCAATTTTGCCCAGCCGAAAACGGGCAATACGACCATATTGACATGCGCTTGCTCAAAAAGCTTCATATCCTGCTCTATCGTCGCCTCGTCCCACTGCTCCGGATTGTAATCTCCTCCGAAATAGATTCTGTCTTGCTGTATCATGTAATCCCTCCTGGACCCGTCTTTTTTTCAGTATACCATTCGGTCATCCATCCGTCAATCATTTGACATTTTTAATCCACCTATGATATAATAATCTTAGAAATATTCTCAGGAGGGCTTATTATGAAAAAAACAATTTTCGCGATTTATACCGGAAAAGGTCTGGCAGATCCTCTGCAGGCCGTGATCAACCGAACATTGCCGGATTGGCGTCTCGTAAGCATCATTGACGATCAGATCATCGGAGAGGTCAAGCAGGCCGGATCTCCCACACCGGAGATCTACGACCGCCTGATTACATATTATAAGGCTGCGGAAGCCATGGGTGCGGATGTCATTCTCAACACCTGTTCTTCAGTGGGCGATGTCGTCTACGAAGGCCGTAAACAGGTACATGTTCCGATTGTCCGTATCGATGAAGCGATGGCCCGTAAGGCTGTCTCCACCTGTTCCACCATCGGCGTCGTCGCCACTTTGCGTTCTACCCTGGATCCTACCATGCGGCTTCTGCAGATTGAAGCCGACAAAATAGGAAAAAAGGTCACCGCCATAGACGGTCTGGCAACTGGTGCCTATCAGGCTCTGATCGACGGCCATCCGGAACAGCACGACCAGTTGATCGCCGAAACCGTTATGAAGCTTGCTGAAAATGTAGACTGTATCCTCCTTGCGCAGGGTTCCATGGCTCGTATGGAAGCCAAGCTGAATGAGATGGTTCCGATCCCCGTTTACGCGAGTTCCCAGCTGTGCCTGGATGCCATTCAGGCAGAATATGACCATTAAGGGTAAACAGATATGAAGCTACAGGAAGTCTTAAACCGTCTCCCTTCTCTGAACGGACAGTCACTCCTTCCCCTTTTGCGAGAAGCCGCTGACCGGGTTCCGGAAAAGATCATCGTACTGGATGACGATCCGACCGGGATTCAAACCGTTCACGATGTCCATGTCTATACGGATTGGGGAATCGAGAGCATTCGTCAGGGATTTGCCGAGGAAAACCGCGTCTTTTATCTTCTGACCAATTCCAGGAGTTTTACAGTTGAAGAAACAACCCGGGTGCATCGGGAGATTGCCGCTAACATTGCCGCTGTCGCCAGAGAAACCGGGGTGCCCTTTCAGGTTATTTTACGCGGAGATTCCACTCTGCGCGGGCATTATCCTCTGGAGACTCTCCTGGTCAGGGATACTCTGGAGAAGGCACTCGGCATTCATTATGACGGCGAAATCCTCTGCCCCTTTTTTGAAGAAGGCGGAAGATATACGATCGGAGACATTCACTATGTCGATGTCCGCGGGGAACTGATTCCTGCCGGGGAAACCGAATTTGCCAGGGACAAAACCTTCGGCTACCATGCTTCCAATCTTGCGGACTATATCGCGGAAAAATCCGGACATGCCGTTGCCGTGCAGAGTATCTCTCTGGAGATGCTCCGTGGGCAGCGCTATGACGAGATCTGTCAGCTTCTCATGGAGACGACGGATTATGGTCATCTGATCGTCAATGCCGTTTCCTATGAGGATCTGGCCGTGTTTGCCATTGCTTTCTATCGCGCCGCGGCGCAGGGCAAGAAGTTTATGATCCGTTCCTCTGCTTCTCTTGTGAAGGTTCTGGGCTGCATCAGCGACCGTCCGCTCTTAACGGCGGCCGATCTTGGAATACAGGCAGGTCCCGGCGGATTGGTCATTGCCGGTTCCCATACGCAAAAAACAACACAGCAGCTTGCCGCCTTGTCAGAGCTTCCCTATGTAAAGCAGATTGTTCTGAATCAGCACCTCGTCCTGAATCCCCCGGCATTTGCCGATGAAGTCCGCCGTGTTACAGAAGAAGTCAACCACTGTATCCATGAAGGCCAAACCGTCGTCGTCATGACGCGCCGGGAACGCATTGATGCCGGAACCGGCAATCCGGAGGATGATCTTCGGATCGCTGTAACTATCAGCGATGCCATCACGTCCATTGTATGCAATCTCCGTGAAGTTCCTTCCTTTTTGATCGCCAAGGGAGGTATTACCTCCAGCGATATCGGGACCCGCGGACTTCAGGTAAAAAAAGCACTTGCGATGGGCCAGATTC
>CAVGBV010000071.1:0-3105 GCA_963627615.1 Alloprevotella sp. | reverse complement strand
GGATTCCCGTCTGGAAAACCGGTCCGGAAAGCCGTTTTCCCGGTCTTTCCTATGTAATCTTCCCTGGGAATGTAGGACAGGAAGATTCTCTGCGGATCATTGTTGAAAAATTATCTCAGAAAGGGTGACTCTCTATGCATAAAGTTTTGATCTCGGTGGCTCCGGTCAGCGCTGCGGATACCCATCCGGATCCTGCCGTCATCGCTGCGGATGTGATCCAAAGCGCGCGCGAAGGTGCGGGACAGGTTCACCTTCATGTGCGTGACCTTCATGGCGCCTTGACCCCGGATCTGACGGTATTCAAAGAAACTGTGGAACCCATTACCGCGGCTTCAGATATCGTAATCCAGGCCTCTACCGGCGGCGTCTCCAGGCTTACGATCGAAGAACGCTGCGCCCCTCTCTATTACGACCGCGTCGAAACCTGCTCCCTCAATGTTGGTTCTGTCAATCTGGGAGAGGCTGTCTATATCAACCCGATTCAGGATGTGCGTTATTGTGTACAGCAAGCCATTCGTCAGCATATCCTTCCGGAGATTGAAGTCTTTGAGATCGGTATGATCGATACTGTCCTGGATCTGGCGAAGACTTATCCGATGCAGGACCCTCTGCTCTTCAACATCGTCCTGGGACACAAGGGGGCGGCGCCCGCGACGATCGCTGCTCTGCATGCTCTCCGTTCCTTTATCCCGGAAGGGATGCTCTGGGGCGTGACTCATTTCGGACGCCGCAGTGATGAAATCTTCGCGGAGGCGATCCGCATGGGTGCTTCCACCGTCCGGGTCGGATTTGAAGATTCCGACTACATAAACGAAACGGTCCGCGTTAAAACCAATGCTGAACTTGTCCGCCATACCGCCGGTCTCATACGCAGTCTTGGATGCGATGTGATGACTCCTGCCGAGACCCGTTCTCTTCTGAAGTTATAAGAAAAAGGTGCAGATATTTCACTGCGGAGATGTAAAACCGAATATGAGATCAAGCCAGACGCAAAGACGCAGAGCAAAACCTGATAAAACAGGTTTGCTTTGTGTCTTTTTATTCACGTGCGCAGGCGCTTTAGGCTGTTTGGCAGCAGCGCTGAATTTCAAAAACCGGAAAAGCAAATAAGTTTTTCCGCTCATACAAGGAGTGCAGCATATGAGCAAATACAATACACTTTGGGCGTACATTCATGAAAGCGGCAAGCCTAAACTGACATTGACCTTTGATGAAATCGGTCAGATTGCAGGTGTACCGCTGGATCACTCTTTTCTGAAATACAAAAAAGAGCTGTGTGACTATGGTTATGGGATCGTCAAAATCTCGATGAAAGCGCAGACGGTACTTTTTGCCAAACGGCAGGAAGGCTAATTTATACAGCAAGGGAAAGACTCTATGAACGGGCGAAAAAAGAATATCACCCGGAAGATGTAAGCGCCTTTATCCAGGCGCATCATGTGGTATGTGCTTTGGAAAGCGGGGACGGAACGATCTATACGGGTTTCTGTATTGAAGCGTGCAGCGGTGTAATGAATTGCTGCCGGACTTTTGGGGAAAAGAACGCTATTCCGATAGATAAGTGCGTAGTGCGGACTTAAAAGTGTGACCAATACCGAGACAAGAATATGAAAGAGTAGAGAGTGACCATGAAAGATTATAGCTATATTGATTTACGACAGTGCCCACAATTAAAAGACATTGCTGCTGAATGGTTTTCTGAAAAACGGCACATACCGGTAAGCGCCTATTTGGCGTGCATGGACGATTATCTGACCGGCAAAACAGAATATGGCTGGTTCCTTTGTCTGGCTGGCCATCAAATTGTGGGCGGGCTGGGTGTCATCGAGAAGGACTTTCATGACAGAAAAGACCTGACGCCGAATGTGTGCGCGGTGTATACCGAAAGGGAATATCGCTGCAAAGGAATCGCCGGACGCCTGCTTGGCATGGCTGTGGAGGATCTGAGAGCCAAAGGGATCTCTCCGGTCTATTTGCTGACAGACCATGTAGGCTTTTACGAGCGCTATGGCTGGGAATGCCTGTGTATGGTTCATGGCGACGGGGAAGCCGAGATGTCGAGAATGTATATACATAAGTGATTTGCGGCATTATTAGCCAGACAAAAAATGCCCGTTATCGGACATACTGCCAATAACGGGCATTTTTCATTCATATATACCTTTTTGTATTTATATTCTATGATATGCCTTCGTGCACTTTAGGAGCTTTTGACTCAATCGTTCTGAAAGGACGTCGGAACGCATCCGCCACTGCCAGTTTCCCATGGGCGTCGCGGGTGTATTCATTCTGGCATAATTACTCAGTCCCAAAACATCCTGCATCTGGAAAATCACACGCTGCGCGACAGAAGCCATCATCGTATAGATTGCTCCCCAATGGTAGCCCTCGCTCTCCCGAAGCCGCAGATATTCCATCGCGTTCTGCCGGCTTCCGGCAGGAGTCTCCGGATTAAAGAGCCATCCGTTAAAGGTCTCGTTATCATGTGTGCCGATATAGGCAACGGTATTGGGCTGATAATTATGACACAGATATTCTGAATCATCTCCGTCCAGTCCAAACAGAAGCACTCTCATGCCCGGCAGCCCCGTATCCTTCAACAGCTCTCGAACCGGCTCATCGAGGATTCCCAGATCTTCCGCGATCAGAGACTGCATCGAAATATGTCCGCCGAGCTGACGGAACAGTTCCATGCCCGGTCCCGCTTTCCACTCTCCATTCTTGGCATTGGGACTCCCTCCCGGGATCGAATAATATCCGGCAAATCCTCGGAAATGATCGATCCTTACAAGGTCATAGCGCTTGACGGCCGCTTCCATCCGCCGAATCCACCACGCATATCCGGTCTCGCGATGCCGCTCCCAATTATAAATGGGATTGCCCCAGAGCTGCCCCTCATCACTAAAAGCATCCGGCGGTACACCGGCCACTTCTGTAGGCCGCTTGTTTTCATCCAGCATGAAGAGCTCCGGATGACTCCAAGTATCCGCGCTGTCACAGGCTACATAGATGGGGAGATCCCCAATGATTTCCACCCCATGCTCCTCCGCGTATTTCTTCATGTTCTTCCACTGGCGATCGAACAGGAACTGTGTGAAGCAGTGG
>CAVGBV010000070.1:11476-13296 GCA_963627615.1 Alloprevotella sp. | reverse complement strand
ATCCTACACTGTATGGGGAGATGCGGGAGATTCTGAAAAAATATGACCTGAAGCTGGTAGGCATCAATCAGCACATCGGTTCGCTGTTCATGGACGCGGCTCCGTATCTGGAAGGAGTCAAGGCACTGCTGGATGTGTGCGCGCAGTTCCCGGATCTGGAACTGATTGACTTCGGTGGCGGCTTCGGAATCCCGTACCACAAGATGGATGGAGAGTCCAGGCTGGATCTGAAGGCCTTGGGAGCGGAGCTGGACAAGCTGTTTTACGCGTTCGCGGAGAAGTATGGCCGCAAGGTTCAGTTCAAGGTGGAGCCGGGCCGCTATATCAGTGCGGAGTGCTGCGTACTGCTGGGCAAGGTGCACGCGGTAAAAACAGTATATGAGAATAAATTTGCAGGGACAGATCTGGGATTTAATGTGCTGATCCGTCCGGCCATGTATGATTCTTATCATGATGTGGAGATCTATCGGGAGCATGGAGAAGATACCGGACGCCGGGAAGTGGTTTCCATTGTAGGAAATATCTGCGAGAGCGGAGATATCCTTGCCAAGAAGCGGGAGCTGCCGGAGATTCTGCAGGATGATATCATCGGCGTATTGGATGCGGGAGCGTATGGCTATGCCATGTCTTCCAATTATAATAACCGTCTGAGACCGGCAGAGGTCCTGATACAGGAGGATGGCAGCGACCGATTGATTCGCTGCCGGGATACCCTGGAGGATCTGCTGCGGGGATTTGATGTATGATTCTTGTGATAGGGATTGCGGCAGCGCTGATCGCCGTGGCGTGTCTGGCATATTATATCGTACTGGGCTTCTGGGTAGGGTTCGGTGTTAATTTCGGTATGATCTGGCCGGCGGCCTCTGCTGTGTTTGCCGGGATCGCGGCGCTCTGCCGGCGGGTCAGAAAGGGACGCCGTGTCCCGGTCTGGCTTTGGATTCCGGGATTGGTGCTGGCGAGTGTGGGAGCCGCGGGGTTCTTATGGATTGAGAGCCGGATCCTGACAGCGGCGCATGAGCGTCCGGCGGAATCCGCGGCATACTGTATTATTTTAGGATGCCGTGTAGAGGATTCGCATCCGTCACTGGCATTGCGTTACCGGATCGATACCGCGGCGGAATATCTGTTGGAACATCCGGAGACCATTGCCATCGCGTCCGGCGGACAGGGGGACGATGAGCCGATCTCGGAAGCGCAGTGCATCCGGGATGAACTGGTGGCCCGGGGGATTGCCGCCGAACGGATCCTGATAGAGGAGCGTTCGTCATCTACCAAGGAGAATATCTTATATAGTATGGAATATATCCCGGACCCGTCGGAGCCGGTGGTGATTGTTACCAGCGATTATCATGTATACAGGGGGACGGGGATTGCCCGAAAATCCGGGCTTACCAATGTGAGCGGACTGGGAGCCAATCCCGGACCGGTGATGGCACTGCACTATTATGTGCGGGAAGCGTTTGCCATCGTTAAGGATTATCTGGTTGGAAATCTATAATCAGGAGGTCAATATGAATCTGATATTACCGGAGGGCTATCAGGCCCGGCTGTCGGTCCGGGAGACGGAGGCGGCCATCAAGTATATACGGGACACTTTTCAAAAGGAATTCGGAGCGCAGATGGGATTGGAGCGTATTTCCGCACCGCTTTTCGTGGCGGCCGGGTCCGGTCTCAATGACAATCTGAACGGCGTAGAACGGCCGGTTGGATTTGATATGCTGGCGATGCCCGGCGAGACCTTTGAGGTAGTGCATTCGTTGGCCAAGTGGAAGCGAATGGCGCTGCATGAGTACGGGTTCCAGATTGGAGAGGGCCTGTAC
>CAVGBV010000070.1:0-11466 GCA_963627615.1 Alloprevotella sp. | reverse complement strand
CTGTACACCAATATGAACGCCATCCGACGGGATGAAGAGCTGGATAATCTGCATTCCTGCTATGTGGATCAGTGGGACTGGGAGATGGTCATCGCGCGGGAGGAACGCACGGTAGAGAAGCTGCAGTCGGTGGTGCGCACGATTTTCAAGGTAATCAAGCATATGGAGCATGAGGTATGGTATAAATACCCGCAGGCAGTGAAGCACCTGCCGGATGAGATCCATTTTGTGACCAGTCAGGAGCTGGAGGACCGCTATCCGGACAAGACGCCCAAGGAACGTGAGAATCTGATCACCAAGGAGTTGGGATGCGTATTCCTGATGCAGATCGGCGATAAGCTTGCCTCCGGCAAGCCACATGACGGCCGGGCGCCCGACTATGACGACTGGAAGCTCAACGGAGACATTCTGTTCTGGTATGATACACTGAACTGTGCGTTGGAGATCTCCAGCATGGGAATCCGGGTCGATGAGAAGTCGCTGGAGGAGCAGCTGAAAAAAGCCGGATGCACAGAGCGAGCCGCTCTGCCGTATCACAGGATGCTTCTGAACGGAGAGCTGCCCTATACGATCGGCGGCGGTATCGGACAGTCCCGCTTGTGTATGCTGCTCTTGGACCGCGCGCATATCGGAGAGGTGCAGGCCAGCGTATGGCCGGAGGAGATGCGCCGTCAGTGCCACGCGCATGGGATTGAGCTGCTGTAAAAAAGCCGGATGATTTTTCTTGCTTTTTTGGAATGTCCGTGCTATACTCTTTTTGGGAATGAGGTTCTCCCGTGACAGGAATTGTCAAAACCGCTTATAAAAGCTGATGACTTCTGCAAAATTTTGCAGGGGAGCCATCAGCTTTTCTGCATAGAATCGGAGGAAAATGATATGTTTTTTAGTCTGGCCGTGATTCTCTTGCTGGGTGTGTTGTTGGGAGGACTCTGCACAAAGCTTCGGCTTCCGGCGCTGCTGGGAATGCTTGTGACCGGGATCCTCATCGGACCGTATGCGCTGAACTGGATCGACGGTTCTATCCTGGGGATCTCGGCAGAGATCCGCAAGATTGCGCTGATCATTATTTTGGCGCGGGCGGGTCTGTCGCTGAATGTGGCGGATCTGAAAAAGGTTGGACGTCCGGCGGTATTGATGTGTTTTGTGCCGGCTTGTTTTGAGATCCTGGGCATGCTGGTGCTGGCGCCTGCGCTGTTGGGCGTCAGTCTCATGGACGCGGCGATTATGGGAGCGGTTGTGGGGGCTGTTTCCCCGGCGGTGATCCTCCCGAAGATGCTGGGGCTGATCGAGGAAGGGTACGGCAGGGAGAAAAGCATTCCGCAGATGATTCTGGCCGGAGCCTCCGTGGATGATGTTTTTGTCATTGTCATGTTTTCTGTATTTACAGGGATGGAAGTGAGCGGCGGCGGTGCCGTTTCGGGACTCTTAGCGGTACCGATATCGATCGCATTGGGTGTCGGAGCAGGACTCTTATGCGGATGGCTGATGGGGAGGATTTTTACAGCCTGCCATATCCGGGATACGGTCAAGCTGATTGTGTTTCTGAGCGTAGCCTTTTTGCTGGTTGCCTTTGAGGAAAGCTTTTCCTCGGTTGTTCCCTTTTCTTCGTTAATCGCGGTAATGTGTGCCGGAATTATGCTGCAAAAGACAGCGTCGGCCGCAGCGGCGAGGATGGCGGCCCGTTACAACAAAATGTGGGTCGCGGCAGAGATCCTGCTGTTTGTATTGGTGGGAGAGACCGTGAACCTGAGTTATGCGCTGACGGCCGGAGTCTCGGCGATTCTGCTGATTTTTTTTTGGCGTTCTTGTGTTTCGGATGACGGGAGTGTATCTGTGCATGATAGGGACGGAGCTGAACATGCGTGAGAGAGCGTTCTGCATGCTGGCGTATACGCCCAAGGCGACCGTGCAGGCGGCGATCGGCGGGATTCCGCTGAGTATGGGCTTGGCCTGCGGCGATATCGTATTGACAGTAGCGGTCCTGTCCATCCTGATTACAGCGCCGCTGGGAGCCTTTCTGATCGATCGGACTTATAAAAAGCTTCTTAAGAAATAGGAGAGAATCATGGTATATACATTGACCTTAAATCCTTCATTAGATTATATGATGCCTGTGCGGCAGCTGCGGATAGGCGCGACCAACCGCTCCGAAGAGGAGCGGATCCGGATAGGCGGCAAGGGGATCAATGTTTCGATCCTTTTGCGGAGACTGGGGATAGAGAATCTGGCGCTGGGGATCGCGGCGGGTTTTACCGGAGAAGAGCTGCTGCGAAGGATGGATGACATGGGTCTCCGTCATGCCTTCTTAAGATGTGAAGAGGGATGTACTCGGATCAACGTTAAGCTCTTGTCGGAGAAGGAGACGGAGATTAATGGATCCGGTCCGGTGATCGGAGAAGCGGAGGTACAGGCACTGCTCCGTCAACTTGCGAAGATCCACTCCGGAGACTTTCTGGTGATCTCCGGCAGCATGCCGCGGGGGATTCCTGAGGACTTTTTGGATCGGCTGCTGGGGGAGGCTATACAGCAAGGCGCGGAGATCGTGCTGGATATCTCCGGCCCGGCCCTCCGGCGGGCGCTGCGGTATCATCCGTTTCTTATCAAACCCAATCAGCATGAGATGGAAGAGATCCTGGGCGTTTCAATCCATGACCGGGAGCAGGCGCTGCTGCATGGAGAGAAACTACGGGAGTGGGGAGCGCGTAACGTATTGATATCCATGGGTGGGGACGGAGCGGTGCTGTTGGATGAAAAGGGCGGAGTATACAGTAAAAAAGCGCCGGACGGACTGCTTGTCAGCAGTGTCGGCGCAGGGGATTCCATGGTGGCGGGTTTTCTTGCCGGATGGATTCAAGGTCACGCGTATGATCAGGCGTTTTGTATGGGACTGGCAGCAGGCAGCGCCAGCGCCTTTTCCTGGGATATGGCAGAACCGGAGGACCTCCTCCGGTTCTATCAGACACTTATATAATACGAATCAAAAGACGCTTCCGCATGCGGATAGGATTTTCAGCAGGTCCGGCCGGTAGTTCGGATGGGACGGATCGAAGCTGTTGATGACAACACCGTAATATCCGCCCTTGGAGGTGGAATGGATAAAGAGATCTCCGCCCAGACTCATGGCGATATGCCCCGGGAAAAAGAAGAGATCGCCGAGCTTGACAGCGGCACGGTCGATGGGGTGTACCGGAAAGCCCTCACGCATGGAAGCGTCCCGGTAGATCAGGATGCCATTCTGCATATAGGCTGTGGAACATAGCCCGGAACAGTCGATTCCTAACGGGCTTTTTCCGCCCCAGCGGTATTGGGTGCCCAGATATTCCCGAGCCGTCGCGGTGACAGCGGAGCGAAAGTCTTCCTCGTTCAGATCGGAGACTTCACGGGGAGCGACATAGGGCATCAGAAACGGCTCTCGGATGTACCCGATACGGCCGTCCAGCAGACGGACCTTGACCCAGCCGGCAGCATCGCCTTCAACGGGACCAATGAGCTGCAGACGGGCGCCGCGAACCAATGAGATCAGCGGCAGGGCCTGGATCTTGGGGGCGCTCAGAATATCGGCATAGTTGTGACGCAGCCAGACCTGAGCGCCATTTTCCCAGTCGTCGGTAACGGCATTGGCCGGATAGAGATCGGCGGAATCGATCCAACCCTCATAACGGTAATGGGTGCGGACCAGACTGCGTCCGGAATCCAGATCCTGCTGCAGAACCTGTACCTTCATGCCATAGAGAACCTCGTCGGTGTGTCCGGCATCCGGCTGAGTATTGGTGTATAGAATACCAATGGCGGTATTGACCAGAGCGTAATACATGAGTAAAACCTCCTTGCGGTTTATAGGATGGTGAGTGTGCCGTTCTCCAGACGTGCTTGAGCGCCCAGAGGCAGGGACATGGTCGGACGGCTGTGTCCGCAGGTATAGCCTATGGCAACGGGCTTATCCGTTGGCAGCAGATCATGAAAGACCTGTTTCAGGCTCAGACTCAGTTCAGGTTTGGAAGCGGTGCAGTCCGTATAGTAGCCCAGCAGAATACCCGCGCAGTCGGCCAGTTTTCCGGCCAGCCGCAAATGATTCAGCATACCGTCGATACGGTAGGGGGCTTCATCCACGTCCTCCAGAAAGAGGATTTTGCCTTTTGTCTGAATCTCATAGGGGGTCCCCAGGGAAGAGGAGAGCAGAGAGAGGTTGCCGCCGGCCAGAGGACCTTCAGCGCTGCCGGGGGTGAGAACCACCACGGGAGACGCGCTGGGCAGGATGCCGGTCAGATTGCCGAACATCGCTTTCCTAAGATATTCCTCGGTATATTCGTCCAGACCACGACGGATCTCTGTGGAGGGCATGGGTGTATGATATGTGACAAAACCGCAGACATCATTCAGCATACCATGCAGAGCGGTCACATCGCTATAACCGGCAAACCATTTGGGATGGGACTGAATGCGGTCAAAGTCCAGCAGGAGCAGGATCCGCTGCGCGCCGTAGCCGCCGCGGATACAGAAGATACCGTCAATGGAGTCGTCGGTAAAAGCGTCCATGACATCCTGGGCACGGGCCTGATCTGAGCCGGAGAGATACCCGTAATGTGCCAGACAGGTGGGATACAGGACGGGTTCCAGGCCGTAAGCGCGCAGACAGGCAGCGGACTCTTCCACCTGCGTAGCCTCCGGTACGGGGCTGGAGGGTGCGATCAGAGCGACACGGGCTCCCGGGAATAACGGTTTCGGTGTAATCATGATATTCCTCCTTGGATGATTCACAAAAAGAGGGCTTTATGAAAGCCCCTGATTGAGTACGTCGCGATAGGTTTGCAGTTCCTTTTCGTTGGCCCAGATAAAGTGTCCGGGACGGATCTCGGTAAAAAATGGTTTATCCGTTGAATAATCGTGTACAGAAGGATCATATACCTTCAGCACCTTGTTGCGTTCCCTCTCTGGATCCGGCATGGGAATGGCGGACAGGAGGGCCTGCGTATAGGGATGCAGCGGATGCGAGAAGAGCTCCTCGGTATCGGACAGTTCCACGATGACGCCCTTGTGTACGACAGCAATCCGATCGCAGATGAAGCGCATGACGGACAGGTCATGGGAAATAAACAAATAGGTCAGACCGCGCTCTCGCTGCAGCTTGGCCAGAAGGTTCAGAACCTGAGCGCGGATGGAAACATCCAGCGCCGAGATGGGCTCGTCAGCAATGATGAATTCCGGGTGCATGACAAGCGCGCGGGCGATGCCGATACGCTGACGCTGGCCGCCGGAAAATTCGTGCGGAAAACGGCTGGCAAACTCCGGCAGGAGACCCACCGAATCCAGAGCGTCAGAGACAATCTTGGAACGCTCTTCACTGGACAGCTTTTCCGGAAGATTCAGAAGACCCTCGGATACGATATAGTCTACCTTGGCACGCTCGTTCAGCGAGGCCATGGGATCCTGAAAGATCATCTGGATCTTACGGGTGACTTCACGGTCCAGGCTGCGGCTGATGCGGCCGTTGATCTTCTGGCCGTTGTAGAGAATCTCACCGGAAGAGGTAGGATTGATCCGGATAATGGCACGGCCGATGGTCGTTTTACCGGAACCGGACTCTCCGACAACACCGAAGGTTTCGCCGCGGTAGATCTGAAAGCTGACATGATCCACCGCCGTGAAGGGATGGCGTTTGGAGCCAAATTGCACGGTCAGATCCTTTACGTCCAGAAGGACTTCTTTTTTTTCAGTGATCACGGCTTCAGCCTCCTTTCAGCGAGCTTTTTGATGTAGTACGGAGGATCGCATTTGGGAGCCCGGGGATCCAGAAGCCAGGTGCGCGCCTTGTGCGTAGGGCTGACCTCAAAGAAAGGCGGGCGTTCGATAAAATCAATATTCAGGGCATAAGGGTTCCGCGGAGCAAAGGCGTCTCCGTGAATCTCCTGATGCAGGCTGGGCGGCGTTCCCTGAATCGAGAACAGGTCTTCACCCTTGACACCAAGCTGGGGCAGAGAACTGAGAAGCGCCCAGGAATAGGGGTGGCGGGGGTCGTAGAAGAGCTCGTCGCAGGTCGCGACTTCTACGATATCTCCGGCGTACATTACGGCGATACGATCAGCTACATTGGCAACAACGCCCAGATCATGCGTGATATAGATGGTGGTCAGACGGTATTTCTTTTGCAGATTGCGGATGAGCTGCAGGATCTGCGCCTGAATCGTTACATCCAGCGCGGTGGTAGGCTCGTCGCAGATGAGGACACGCGGGTTGCATGCCAATGCGATGGCGATGACGACACGCTGCCGCATACCGCCGGAGAATTCATGCGGATACTGCTTGATACGGCGTTCCGGTTCGGAGATACCCACATCGTCCAGAAGAGAGATCGCGCGCTTGCGTGCTTCTTCTTTGCTGACAGAAGAGTGCAGCAGAACCGTTTCGATCAGCTGCGCGCCGATGGTCTTCAAAGGGTTCAGGCTGGTCATGGGATCCTGCATGATCATGGCGATCTGCTTGCCCCGGATCGTCAGCCATTCTTTTTCGGTTTGAAAGGAAGCCAGGTCCACCACTTGACTGGGATCTTCATCGCTCAGATGAAAATAGATATGGCCGCCGTCCAGAAAACCGTTAGAGTCCAGGAGCCCCAGAAATGTCTTGGTAAAAACGGACTTGCCGGAACCGGATTCACCGACGATGGCAAGACTCTCTCCTTTATAGACATCCAGGCTGATTCCGCGGATCGCGCGCAGGGTTTCGCCGCGCAGATGGAATTTGACGTCCAGATCTTCTACCGATAAAATGGGATTCATAGGATTACTCATACAGCGCCTCCTTGCTTAGCGGTGATTCTTGGGGTCAGCAGCATCTGAGAAAGCGTTGCCGATCACATAGAACGAGATCGTTATGATGGACAGCACCAGGGTCGGGAAGAGCAGCTGATACTGCAGTTCCGGGCTGGTCATCAGCTGGCGTCCGGTATTGACCAGATTGCCCAGAGAAGGGGTCTCCACGGGCAGGCCCAGGCCGATATAGGTGATAAAGACTTCACTGCCGATCGCGCCGGGAATGGTCAGAGCCATACGCAGCATGATAACGGATACCAGATAGGGCAGCAAGTTCTTGAAGACAATACGGTACAGAGGCGTTCCCAGACAGCGGGAAGCCAGATTATAGTCCCGGTCGCGGATCATGAGAATCTGATTCCGGATAAAACGCGCCATACCCAGCCAGCCGGTGATACTCATGGCAAAGATCAGGGTAAAGGTGCTGCGCTTCATAATATAGGACAGGAGAATCAGCACGATGGTGGACGGGATATTGTCGAAAATATTGTACAGCTCAGTAAAGAAGAAGTCCAGCTTGCGGACATAGCCCCACAGCACGCCGATCGTGATACCGACGGCCGCCTGAACCAGAGCGACGATGAAGCCGATGAACAGAGAGGTGCGGGTGCCGGCCCAGATACGGCTCCACAGATCCTGTCCGGCATTGTTGGTGCCGAACCAGAATTGAGCGCTGGGCGGACGGTTGCTCATGGCAGATCCTGTTTCGGTAAAGTACAGATAATTGGGATCTGATTGTCCGGGCAGCAGCGGCTGGATAAAGGTAAAGAGAATCAGGGCGCACATGACGATCAGCAGTGTGACAGCGATCTTATTGTGCAGGAAGGTGCGCAGAGTGGAGCGCCAGTAGGAATACTCCGAGTATCCGATGCGCTCCGAATCCTTGGTGTCATGGCCAGCAAAGGAGAACAGCTCCGCTTCGCTCATCGCGGCGGTACCCGGGTGAGGGGGATCGGCCTGTATAGCATGCGTCTGCTTCATGGATTCAGCAATGTTTTTCTCCAGCTCGGCTGTCTTCTGTTCTTTGTAGGAAAACTTGGACATCAGCGGGCACCTTCTTTCTTGGCAAATGAAATTCTGGGATCCACAAGTGTCATCATTACATCGCCCAGGATAAGGCCCAGAATGCTGATCGTGGCATATACGATGACCAGTGCCTGTACCATGGGGTTATCCTGGCACTGAATGGCGGTGACGAGCAATCCGCCCATGCCGGGAATGGAATACAACCCCTCAACATAGATGGAGCCGACCATCGTCAGCAGAAGAGATGTCGGAAGGTACTGCACCAGCGGAACAAACGCGTTGCGGAAAATATGTTTCATCATGATGTCCTTGGAGTTGACGCCCTTGGCGACAGCCAGACGGACATAATCCTTGTTGGATTCATCGACCATGTAGCGGCGCAGCCACATCGCGTAATACGCGATATCTCCCAGAGAGAGCGAGATTACGGGCAGAATCCAGGTTGCCGGATTCCTTCGTGAGAACAGCATGCTGACGTCGAACAGCTGCGTGCCGTACATCTGGATGAACAGATAATATACGGCGGAAGGGACGGCGTTGATAAAGACGATAAAGACGGTTCCCAGATGATCCGGAAAACGGTCCTTGCACCGGGCCATCAAGGCGCCCAGCGGAATTCCGAGCAGCATGGACAGCGCCATGGAAGCGCATCCAAATGCCATGGAGATGGGAAATCTGGTAGTAAGAATCTCCGTGATTGCCACCCCGGGACGGTAGCGGCTGGAGGATCCCAGATCTCCGTGCAGCAGATTATCATAAAAGTGCAGAAGCTGGGTCGGCAGCGGGTCCGTCAGCCCCATACGGGTGAGTTCCCGTTCCAACTGCTCTTCAGACATCTTATCAAAGTTGTCAAAATATCCTTCTACGGGCATCAGACGCAGCAGTGAAAAGACGATCGTGATAACGATAAAGAGTGTGATCAGAGAACGGAAGATTCGTTTGGCCAGATATTTCAGCATTCCGGCGCCTCCTTAGAAAAAGACTTCTTAAGATAAACTAGCTGGGCGACGCAAGACAACAAGCGTCGCCCAGTTAAGATTTGAATGATTGAGATTAGTTTGCGGCAGAAGCGGCACGATCCTTTTGCCACTGCTCATATTTTGCCTGGAACTCCGCGGTAGACAGCGGCTTTTCCAGAATGTGCTGTCCCTTGTAACGCAGAGAAGCGATACCATAGGGAGCGTACTGTCCTTCAAAAGGATCAGTGTAAGAAGCGGTGTAGCCGCCGCTGATACCGTAAGGAATCACAAGGGCATGCTCGATTAGGAACGCCTCAGCCTTGGCAAAGGCCTCGTAACGAGCCTGGGTCTGATCGGTTCCGACGATGGCGTTGGCCGCGTCAACCAGGGAGTAGTACTCCTCAACCAGTGCCTTGGTTGTCGGATCTTCGGACTTATACATGAACTGGTAGTTGTTGCTGGAATTGAACGGAGAGGTCCAAGTCAGCGGGTCCGCGTAGTCACAGCCGAAGTTTGTCTTAAGAAGACCGTACTTACCGCTGCGGCGTACATTCTTCAGGAAATCGGAAGGATTCTCCTGAATGACGATGATGTCGATGTAATCGGTACCAAGAAGCGTCTCCAACTGCTGCTGCAGATACAGGCACTCAGAATCCCAATCCGATACGTTCGGGTTGTAGGACAGCGGAACTAGAATTGGGAACGTAGCGCCCGCGGCGGTCAGTTCCTTGATAGCTTCATCACGGTACTGTTTAGCAAGGTCTTCATTGAAATAAGCGTCACGGCCTTCAGAATTGACGGCCAGAGGAGCGAAGACATCAAAATCGGTGTAATCCTTACCGCCGGCGGCACAGAAGTTCTCAGGCGTGATGGTGTTCTGCAGAAGCGTCTCAGCGTTGCCGGGGTCAGAGATCTGCGTCGCGCCCAGACGGTTCATGCCGTACAGGATGGACTTACGGAAGTTCTCGTTGTTGACCGCGAGCTTCCAGTTCTCCGGATCATACTCGGCGTCAAACTGCGGATCAAAGTTGAAGCTGAAGAAATAGGAGTAAGAGGGAGAGATGCGGGAAGGATGTACATACTGAGCCTTCTCGGAATCCGCCATCCAGCTCTGCGCCACGGAGCTTGTGATAGAAGCGCTTTCCAGCTCTCCGCGCAGATACATCTCGGCGGAAATGGTAGAAGCCTCTTTGTTGTACGTGTTCTCCAGAGCGGTGATATAGACCTTATCCTTATCCCAGTACTTTTCGTTCTTAAGCAGCGTATAGCGCTCACCCGGCAGATACTCGCTCAGGTAGTAAGCTCCGCTGTACCACAGCTGTGTATAGTCGATGGCGTCCAGCTTCTCGGAGAAAGCGTCCCACTGGTCATTGTTCCAGGTAGTGTGGCTATCCCAGTCGCTTTCGATCTGACGCAGGCAGTCCGCGGAAATCGGAGCGAAGCAGCCATAGGTCAGACAGGTCAGAAAATAGGGGCAGGGAGTCTTTAAGGTGAACTCCAGTGTATGATCATCTACGGCGCGGACACCGACATCGGCAAAGGAACCTTCGCCATCCAGAAACTCGGAAGCGCCCTTGATCATTGCCTCTTCATACATGTAAGAGCCGGAAGCATTGACATTCAGCGCGTAGTCCGCGGCAGTAACAAAATCCTGTGCTACGACATCCGCGACTTCTTCGCCTTTATAATTATACCATTTCGCGTCCTCACGGAGCTTAAAGGTCCAGACAAGCTCATCTTCAGATACGGACCACTCGGTGGCCAGCGCAGGAAGGATATTGCCCAGAGAATCATACTCGATCAGCCATTCCTGGCAGTTGGCCGGAACACCCATGTTTCCGGTAGAGGTGGTGTTCAGGTAATTGAGTGTAGATACATCGGAACTATAGAGAGAACGGTATACTGTTTTACCGCTTGCTCCATCCCCGTTTCCGCCGCCGGCGCAGCCAAAGGCGCCAAAAATCATGACGGCAGCCAGTAAGAGTGATAAACCTTTTTTCATGTTCCTTTCCTCCAATTCTTTTTATAATTCTATACAGCTTCCAAAAAACCATATAGATGAACGGAACTTAGGTTATACTATACTCTTATTTATGGTATCCGTCAAGACTTTTTAAAGGATTTTTGCATCTTTTGTGAACAGAAAATTCATTTTTAAAGTCCGCAGCATTTTGCCATGATCAAAGCGGTGTCCTGAATGTAGCGCTCGAAGCGGGGTACATCGGTCTCTTCAGACAAAAAGCATGCGATAAAAGGCTCCGGGGTATAGACAATGCCGACATCATGAGTGATGCCGCCGTCTTCGCCGGTCTTGTGAGCGATAGGGGTACCATGCAGGAAAAACGGCATTTTTCCGTTCAGCCGCTGATTTTTCAGGATCTGAAGCATGGTGTCGGATGCGGGGAGAACCCCCTCGTGCATGAGCCGCAGAAGACGGGCGATATCCGCGGCGGTGACGTGATTTTCCAGACCGCGGCTCTGAGCTTCTCCGTCAAAAAGCAGGCGGGACACTTCTGTTCCGCTAAGGCCCAGAGAGCGCATCCGGCAGTTGATGCTGTCCATGCCGAGGCGGCGAATCAACAGATTGGTAGCGGTGTTGTCACTCAGGATGATCATCAGGGTACACAGATCCAGCAGTGTTACCTTCAGACCGTCATGCATGTAGGTGAGGGCGC
>CAVGBV010000069.1:2026-14106 GCA_963627615.1 Alloprevotella sp. | reverse complement strand
GTCCCTATCTGGATCATGAATATATGAACTTTATCCGCGAATGCACTGAAAAAGCCAAGAAGGAGCACATGCTGGCATGGCTGTATGACGAGGACCGCTGGCCTTCCGGTTCTGCCGGAGGCAAGGTTACAGCCGGAAAACCGGAAAACGCCCGGAAATCCCTGCTTTTTACCGTACATCCCTATACGCCTGATCGTCCGCACCGCAATACCCGGCCGGAACCGGGCCGCGGACAACGGAGTATGCGTCAGGACAACGGCGTTCTTCTGGCAGTCTATGATATTCTGTTAAATGATGACGGCTCCCTGCGTACCTTCCGACGGATTGGCGAGGATGACCCGGCGGAAGGCGCCAAATGGTATGCCTATATGGAATATGCCACCGAGGATCCCTGGTTCAACAATCACCCCTATGTAGACACGCTGAACCCGGACGCGATCCAGGATTTTATCCAGATCACCCATGAGGCGTATCTCAAGGCTGTCGGCGATGAATTCGGCCGTACCGTTCCCGCCATCTTTACCGATGAGCCCAAATTCACGCCCAAGGGTACTCTGGCTTTCGCAAAAGAACAGCGGGATCTGTTCCTTCCCTGGACCACCCGGCTGCCGGAGCTCTATGAGACGCGCTACCATCAGGATCTCTTTGATGTCCTGCCGGAACTCTTCTGGGAGCTTCCGGACGGAAAGCTGTCTCTTGTACGCTATCGTTTTCACAATCTGGTCGCGGATCAGTTTGTCGCTTCTTACTCCGGACAGATCGGCGACTGGTGCAAAAAACACGGAATCTGCCTGACCGGACATGTCATGGGCGAGGAATCCCTGCAGCATCAGACGCAGGCTGTAGGCGACGCTATGCGGATCTATCCCTCTTTCGGCATTCCCGGCATCGATATGCTGTGTGATTTTCATGAATATACGACCGCGAAACAGACGCAGTCCATCGTCCATCAGATTGGCGCCCCCGCCATGCTGTCCGAGCTCTACGGTGTAACCGGCTGGGATTATGACTTCCGCGGCTACAAGCTGCAGGGAGACTGGCAAGCCGCCTTGGGCGTGACTGTACGTGTACCGCATTTGACCTGGATGACCATGAAGGGCGAGGCTAAGCGGGACTATCCTGCTTCCATCGCGTACCAATCTCCGTGGTGGGATCAGTTCAGCGCCGTAGAGAACCATTTTGCCCGTGTCAACACGGCGATGACCCGCGGCAAAGCCGTCGTAAAGGTCGCCGTAATCCATCCGATCGAGAGTTATTGGCTCTATTGGGGGCCATCCGAACAAACGGCGGCGCTGCGTAACCAGCTGGAGGACGGCTTCCAGAATCTGGCCCGCACTCTCCTCTTCGGCAAAATCGATTTTGACTACATCTGCGAGGCCCGGCTGCCTGAGCTCTGCGAAGTCGGCACCAATCCTCTGCGGGTAGGCGCGATGAGCTATGATGCTGTTATCGTTTGCCAGAACCGGACTCTGCGCTCCACCACACTGGAACGCCTTGCCGCTTTCCGTGACCAGGGCGGCCGGTTGATCTTTGTCGGAGACGCGCCGGATTATGTAGACGCCCTGCCCAGCAGCGCGCCCCGCGCACTCTATGACCGTTCTCTGCATGTCAGCCTGGAGGCTTCCTCCATTCTGAATGCTCTGGAGCCCTGCCGCCTGCTGGATATCCGTCATGAGGGCGGTGAACGGGATGACCGGATCCTCTACCAGTTCCGTCAGGATCAGGACTGTAGGTGGCTCTTCCTGGCCAACGGCCGGAATCCGGTGTGCCCGGATGTCGATGATGCCGGACGGATCCGACTGATTCTAAAGGGAGAATACGCCCTGACAGAGTATAATTCCCTGACTGGAGAGATTCATCCGCTGCCCGCAAGATATTCTGACGGCAATACCATTCTGGATCGCCAGTGGTACATCCATGAGAGCCTCCTTCTGAAGCTTGTACGGGGCCGTCTGGAAGGCAAGAGCTCAGAACCATCCGAAAACGGAACGCCGGATCAGCTCTTCGGCACAGTCGAGGCGGTCCTGGAAGAGCCTAATATGCTTCTTCTGGATATGGCCGAATATTCTTTTAACGGCAGTCCCTACCAGCCCTTGGATGAACTTCTGCGCATCGACAACTATGTACGCCGCCAGCTGGATATTCCGGTCCGGCGCAAAGAAGTCGTCCAGCCTTACCTGCTCGCTCCGGAGGATCCGCAGGACCGTTTGACGCTGCGGTTTACGATCCCCAGCGAGATCCATACGACTCCTCTGCATCTGGGTCTGGAAGATGCAGAACACACCCGGATACGTCTGAACGGCGTACCCGTATCCGGTGAAACAGACGGGTGGTTTGTCGATGAAGACATCCGCACGCTGCCTCTGCCCGCTCTTGATATCGGTGAAAATATTCTGGAGGTCACGGTCCCTATCGGACGTCGCACCAATCTGGAAAACTTCTATCTTCTGGGCGACTTCGGCGTCCGCGTCAACGGTACTCTGAAAACCGTCACCGCGCCGATACGCCGTCTTGGATTCGGAGATATTGTCTCTCAGGGTCTTCCCTTTTACACCGGCAATCTCCTGTATAAGTTCCAGGTTCAGACCACGGAGCCCGGACTCACGATCCGCACGCCCCGCTACCGCGGCGGTCTGATCAAGGTCTTTGTCGACGGAGTGGACCGCGGCAGTATCATCTATTCGCCATATATCCTGCACTTGCCGGATATTGAGGCAGGTACCCACGAGATCACGCTCCGCCTGTATGGCACCCGCTATAACGGCTTTGCGCAGCTTCACCATGTTCAGGGCGTCTATTTCTATCAGAGTCCGAACTCCTGGCGAAGCGAAGGAGATCTATGGTGCTATGAATATCAGTTCAAGCCCGCGGGCATTCTGAAGAGCCCGGAAATCTACAACGGAGGTCATTTTATTCAGCCAAACGGTTCTGTTCGCGAGGTACGCTCTCAGGCGCATATCTCCGACCGCAGCTGAGGAAAGGATACATTATGAATAATTTAGAAAAGATCGTTCCTATGACGAGCCAAATGCTCCAGTCTCTCTCCCGTCTGATCCGGCACAATTCCGTCAAGGGCGCGCCCGAAGAGGGCAAGCCTTTTGGCGCGGGTCCTGCCGCTGCTCTGGCGGAGGCCCTCTCCATCACTTCCGAGATGGGATTTCGCACCTGCAATATGGATAATTACTGCGGTTATGCCGAGATTGGCGAAGGAGAAGAGCTCCTTGGAATCGTCGCCCATCTTGACGTAGTTCCCGCCGGAGAAGGCTGGGATAGTGATCCGTTTACCATGGTGCAGAAGGGCGAACGTGTCTATGGACGCGGTGTCAGTGATGATAAGGGCGCCGTTATCGCTTCCCTGTACGCGATGAAGCTTCTCAGTGAGTCCGGCATCCATCTTGGGAAAAGGATCCGACTGCTTATGGGCTGCGATGAGGAATCCGGCTCTGAGTGCATGCAGTATTACGCTCTGCACGGAGAGCCGATTCGAGCCGGTTTTACTCCGGATGGATATTTCCCGGGAATCCATGGAGAAAAGGGCGGCTGCTCTATGGCCGCATACAGCAAGCACACACAGATTCTCTCCATGAACGGCGGATTTGTCACCAACGCTGTCTGCAGCCGCTGCACAACCGTTATTCCCGCTTCCTGTGTGGATGAAGACGCGCTGAAGGACGCATTATCCAAAACCGCACTGACCTCCTACACTGTAACGTCTGAGAAGGATACCCTTGTGATCCACGCGCAGGGTACGGCCGCTCATGCCAGCACTCCGCTTCTGGGTGTCAATGCTGCCGCCTGCACCATGCAGGCCCTGCAGAACGCCGGCATGAAGGATGATTTTGTAGACTTTTATATGTCCCATCTCGGTACCGAGTGCGATGGTTCCGGCATCGGCTGCAAATATTCCGATGCGTATGGTCCCCTGACCTTTAACAACGGCATCGTCAAAACGGAAAACAGACAGATTTGCTGCACCATTGATATCCGTTATCCCGTAACGCTGACACCTGAGCAGCTGCGTCAGATGGCCGAGCCGCATCTGGAAGACGCTCAGGGCCGGATTGAGATTCTGAAGATCGGCAAGCCTCTGTTCTATCCTGAGACTTCTCCTCTGGTTCAGAATCTGTATGAGGCCTACAAGGAGGTTACCGGAGATACCCAGCATAAGCCTATGGTCATCGGAGGCGGCACCTATGCCAAGCACGTTCCCGGAATCATTGCTTTCGGCTGTGAATTCCCGGATACCGACAACCATATCCATGATGTAAACGAATCGCTGTCCATCCATGAGCTGCAGATGCAGACTGCGATCTATACCAGAGCCCTGGAGAAGCTTCTGGGCTAAAAATTCCCACGCACAGCAAAACGCCGGTATGCATATCCACTGCATACCGGCGTTCTTTTACTGCTTAATACTCCCACTTTTTCAGCTCATCAATTCTCTGGTCCGCAATCTCAAAAAACGGATAATATTCCGACATCTGCGCCGCGGCCAGGCTCTCGTACTCTTCCAGGAACTCCACCTCCGCTGTCTCCTCCGACTGTCCCGTCAGAAAATCAAACATACTCTTTTCCGCCAGCGTGTAATGACTCTCCTGAAAATCATTGACATGCACATACAGCGTCACCATGCGCCGTCCGGAGACTCCCTGAATCATTACTTCGGCATCTCTGGCCTCGACTCCCTCACAGATCACGGTTGTCCTGGCTCTCTCCTGTAAAATCTTCATTCGTTTTTCTCTCCCCGCAAAAAATATTTACGCAATATATAGGTCGGCGTACAGCTCCACGCATGGCAATAGCTGTTGATGATACTGGACCCATAAGGCGACTCCCGTTTATTGCGCGGATTATACAATTCCCAGAACGTGTCCGCTCCGTCATGGATCATTTCGCCCCAATAAGAGCGGATATACTCCAGAGCCTTGTCATATTCCCCACAAGAAAGATATGCCATCACAAAGTTATGATTCATATAGGGCGTTACCATGTTATACTCCGGATCCAGCTGAACCGTACGCTCCAAAAGCTGCCGATTGGTCTCGTCATCCCATACGCCCGCAAGCACCATCCATACCTGGGAAGCGTAAGAGACCTGACGCTCTGCTCCGCTGACAAATACCTTCCGCTCCGGATCCCAGAGGTATTCTTTTGCGGCCTGCAGTGCCTTCCGAAGCCACTCTTTATACCGCTCCACGTCTTCTCCCAGAAGTTCTCCCAGCTCAATTCCGCACCGCAGACTATAGATCCACACCGCATGGGCCCCAGCCTGCTTATTCAGCCCGATTTTCCAGTCCAGAAACGCCTTGCAGTCCTCTTTGACTACGCCTCGCGCATCCCTCGCTCCGGCGCCGATCTCCAACTGATCCTTCGCCGTCTGCCACAGCTCCCTTGCTGTCTCCTCATCCCCGCTCTCCTTATAATAATCCAGAAGGATCGAAACAAAGAACAGCGCGTAATCGTACATATAGATGTCATCTACACACAACGTGGGCTGTGTAAAGAGGCAAGCGCCTACGGCTCCGTCCTCCATACGGCTTCCGGCAAAAAGGTATAGGCAGCGCTTTACAAGGTCAAAATTACGGAAGGTCGCATAATTGGCCAACGCTTCCAATCGAAGATCTCCAATCCAAAGCCGCCGGTCTCTTTTGGGGCCATCCTCAAATACATCCTGCATACAGTCTTCCAATGTCTTAACACTGACCGCGTCAATCTTTTGCAGCAGCGGATCCGTCGTCTTATAGCTTCCTCCCTGCTCTCCATCTACAGCGGATACCGCCTGAAAATCCGCCCCTTCAATCACGGCTCGAAACTTTGGCGAAGTATCCAGCACCGAAATCTCCAGGAAACGCATAGCATAGCGGCGCGGCAGAGTAATGACCGCCGGCAGCACGTCCACATGCATCCACTCCTCCTGAATCCAGGAGCTGCTGATCTTACCGTTATAATCTTCCGAATGATCCGTGATCTCCGTTGCCGTCTCTCCGAACTTGAGCTTCATAAAAAGCGGCGCATCCGGAATACTCCCCACGGAAGACAGACGCAGGGTGAGGTATCCCACATAATGATCCCCATAATCCAGGCATACCGTATCTCCCTTACCCAGATGGAGATCCGCAAGCTCTGTTATGGTCCTCTCTCCGACAACTCTGCCGAATCCCTCCGAATCCTTCTCTATCGTAACCATACGCAGCGGCCGACGCTCCTTCTGTATCAATTGGGGCTTGAATGCCTCTGCCTTCTCTAAAAAAAGCTTATTAACCAATGGCTGCATTTTCTTTCCTCCTTACACGCATTCCGATGATTTTATTGTAGCACGGAAGCCATGGAATGTCAAATCTGCCGGAACCCATTTCCCCTTCCGCGCATACCATAGTAAAGAATTGATGCGAAACGCATCGAAAAGGAGGGATACTGTGGAAAACCGCAAGAATACCTACGGCAGCCGCCGCAATTATCTGCGTCCCGGCATCGAACCGCCGGAACGGGGTTATTCTCTTCCCGCAGAATCAATGAATCGCAATCCTTATGAAGACAGCCGAAGCTGTACTGCTCCGGATACGGCATGCCCCGGTCTGGCACTGGCCGCCGCATATGTTCCCATCCAGGCCTTTACAGGTCTGGTCGGGCCGGATAAAGCTCTGGAACGCGGCTCTTCGTTTGACAATCTGTTCATTCCGTATAAAAAAGGAGGGTGCATGTCATGACGCGAGCCTGTGACACGGATCGTCAGGGCCTTCTGATGGATATTCAAAAGGTAGATTTTATGCTGGTCGATCTGAATCTGTTTCTGGATACGCATCCGGATTGTGCCGAGGCTCTTCAGGAGCATGCCAATCTGGTCAATATCTCTCAAAAGCTGCGCAGTTCCTATGAACAGCAGTATGGTCCGCTGATGACCATGACTTGGGAACAAAACGCAGGCTGCTGGAGCTGGAATGCAGAACCCTGGCCATGGGATCTGCAATAATCGGAGGTGAGAAAATCTTATGTGGTATTATGACAAAAAGCTGCAGCACCCTGTCAATATCAAAAAGGGGGACCTGCGGATGGCAAAATGTATCGCTGCCCAGCTCGGCGGCCCGGATGGTGAATTGGGCGCCAGCCTGCGGTATCTATCCCAGCGCTACAGCATGCCCACAGGAAAATCCCGCGCTTTGTTTACGGACATCGGCACGGAGGAGTTGGCCCATGTAGAGATGATCTCCACCATGATGTACCAGCTTATGAAGGACGCCAGTATCGATGATATCATCGCGGCTGGTCTGGCCCCCTATTACACCCAGCATGGGACCGCCGTCTATCCCGCCGATGCCAACGGCATCCCATTTACCGCGGCATATTTTCAGTCCCAGGGAGACCCTATTACCAACATCTATGAAAATATGGCAGCAGATGGTACGACTGTGTAAGAACAACTCAGTCAATATAGTTTCCTCTCCACTGCATCCGGTAAGCACTCGGCGTCATACCGCATTGCTTTTTAAAAATACGGTTGAAGTAATTGATATTATCCATTCCGACCTGGCCTGCAATACGTGTGATCGTATCGTCCGTGGTTCGAAGCAGATGCTTGGCCTGCCGGATTCGATAATGAATCAGATAGTTCACCGGCGTCGTCTGAATCGTCCTGTGAAAACAGCGAAGCGCTTCACTTTCGCTAACGCCCGCGGAAGCGGCAATATCCATAAGACGAATCGTATCCATATAATGGTCCGTGATGAATTGAAGCATCCTCCGGGTTCTGGAATCCAGAAGCATCTTCTTCTCCGAGCACTTGGAGTCAAAGGCCGCCCCGTAGACACAAAAAAATTCCTGCCACAGGGACAGAACCGCAATCTGAATGCTGAGCCGATCCTGATTTTGTGGTTGCGCTTTTTGAAAAACATCATTCAAAAGCATCAAAATACGATTGTCTTTTTCATGGTTTCCGCGAAACACAAGGTACGAGCACTCGGAAAAAATCACAGGTTCTATATAGTCGGAAAACACAGGAGAATCCTGTCCCGCAATGAAATCGGATGAGAATAAAATATTCGGCATCCTGGCATCCTCTTCGCTTTTAAAGCGATGAAGAACCTTGCTGTTGATAAAGGCCGCATCGCCCTTCGCTAATCGAAACGATTCTGTCTCTATCGAGCACTCTATATCTCCTGTCTGAGCAAAGACCCATTCGAATTCATCGTGCCAGTGCCAGTCAATACAATGATTGTTCAAAGCACACATCGTATCGCAATAGTATTCAAAAGGATAGGACGGCATCCCATGTGTTTTTAATTCCCGTAAAGTCTCGTCTGTTTGAATCCATGTCGGCTGCATTCTGATCCCTCTCCATTGATTTTGAAGATATTGTACCATATATCGACAATATAAATCAAGATTTTCGGATCATATAAACGATATAATACCACTATATCTTTTCAAAACACAAGGAGAACATTCATGAAACCAGATTACAGAAAAACGATGTATGCCTGCTTTATCGGATACATTGTGCAAGCGGTCGTAAACAACTTTGTACCCTTACTGTTTGTGACGCTGCAGAAGCAATACCAGATCCCCCTTTCACAGATTACGCTGCTGATCACTGTGAACTTTCTGATTCAGCTGCTGATCGATCTGCTGTCCGCCGGTTTTATAGACAAAATCGGATACCGCGCCTCGGTCCTTCTGGCACATATTTGTTCTATCGTAGGCATCGTTGCCCTGACAGTACTGCCGGAACTTCTGCCGGACGCTTTTATGGGGATTCTGATCGCTGTCATGATCTACGCCATCGGAGGCGGACTGCTCGAGGTTCTGATCAGCCCGATCGTAGAAGCCTGTCCTTCAGACAACAAGGAAAAGGCCATGAGCCTGCTTCATTCCTTTTACTGCTGGGGGCATGTAGGAGTCGTACTGATCTCCACCGCCTTCTTTGCCATCTTCGGCACGGAACACTGGAAGGCTCTGACCTTGATCTGGGCCCTGATTCCGCTGTGTAATCTGATTCTGTTTACCAGGGTACCGATTTATTCGCTGAACGAAGAGGGCGAAGCCGGCTGCGGAATGCGGGATCTATTGCGTATGCCGATTTTCTGGCTTCTGATGATCATGATGCTCTGCTCCGGAGCAAGTGAACAAGCCGTGAGCCAATGGGCTTCAACCTTTGCTGAACAGGGACTGGGCGTTTCTAAAACTGTCGGAGACCTTACCGGACCGATGGCATTCGCCTTTCTGATGGGAATCTCAAGACTGATCTACGGCAAATTCGGAGAGCGTCTGAAGCTGGATCTCTGTATGAAGTACAGTGTACTCTTATGCATTGCCGCCTATCTTGTCATCGCGTTTGTGCCGATTCCGGTTTTCGGTTTGATTGGCTGTGCTGTTTGCGGATTTTCCGTCGGCATTCTCTGGCCGGGCACTTTCAGCAAGGCGTCTGCGGCCATAAAAAACGGAGGAACTGTTCTGTTTGCGATGTTAGCACTCGCCGGAGACCTTGGGTGCGCAAGCGGTCCGACGCTGGCCGGTTTTGTTTCCAGCGCCTTTGGAAATAATCTGCATATCGGAGTGCTCTGCGCGATCATTTTCCCGGTTGCTATGCTGCTTAGTCTTTTACTGGCAGGAAAACGGAAAAAAGTCTCATAAAAGAATTTCTTTCAAAAATTCCAATGGATTTCAACAGGTACATTCTGCGTCCCCGGGATGCGCCTTCCTACGGAAATGTAGTCGATCAGAAACTCGACCATTTCGCGGTTCAGATGCTCTGGATGGGTATAACGGTCCACCATGTCCTGTCGGTTCTCTCCGGCTTTTATCTGGATATCCATCGCATCCATCCTCTTACGCCCGTCGGAAATGAGCCTTTCCAGGCGTTCTCGGTCGGCTGTAAACTCCAGGGACATCTCCGCAAAGTCTCCGGCGGAGATCACTCCTTTGACCTTATCCATATACAGCTCACGAATCCCTCTGGACAACTCCGCGGCCCGCTTTTCATACACCGCAATATTGGCCAGTGCCCTCTTCTTCTGTGCCTCCAGATTGCCGCCCGGTTCAATACTCCTCTCCAGCTCTTCCTTATTCAGGTATTCCTCGGACAAGCGTTTTAATTCGCCGATCACGATCTGTTCCAGCTTGTCAACCGAGATAAATGCGCCAATGCAAGCCTCTCTTGACACATGGCGGCTTCTGCATTGCAGATAATGCCTGCCCCGATTCTTTGACGACCGCAGAGTGCAGCCACAATTCATGCAGCGGGCTTTTCTCGCAAACAGACCGATGGTACCGGTCTCGAAGGGCTTGGCGCGCTCCTGTACCATCTTTTGCACCCTGTCCCATAGTTCACGGTCGATAATGGGGTCATGCGTCCCCTCTACGATGTACCACTCATTTTTCGGACGCGGCTTGTTCTGCTTGGTCTTATAGGAAATACTGCCGTATTTGCCCTGCACCATATTACCGATATAGATCTCATTGGTCAGCATATCCGAGATCGCAAAATATTTCCAAAGGGTGCTGCTGCGGGACCTCGGCTGCTTATACCGCAACCCTTTCAGCCGTTTGTATTCGGTCGGATTAGGGATGCCTCTGTCATTGAGCATACGGGCGATGGCGGTCTTTCCATACCCCTGCGAAAAGAGCGTGAATACCTCGCGGACAATGGCGGCCGCCTCCTCATCGATCAGCAAATGCCCCTTCTGCTGCGGATCTTTTTTGTATCCATACAGAGCAAACGAACCAATGTGAAATCCATTCTCCCGCCGATTTTTCAGGATGCTGCGGATGTTGTCGGACATATCCTCCAAATACCACTCGTTCACAAGCCCGTTGATCTGACGGGATTTTTTATTGCCCTTATTGGCGGTATCCGCGTTGTCCACAATGCTGAGAAAACGAATTCCCCAGATGGGAAACAATCCGTGAATATACTTTTCCACAAGCTCCAGCTCACGGGTAAAACGGGATTGTGTCTTACAGAGGATAATATCGAATTTTTTTACCTCGGCATCCCGCAGAAGCCGATTGAACTCCGGCCGACGCCGATCCGCTCCGGCATAATCATCGTCACTGTAAATACCATAGATATCCCATCCCTGTTCCAGCGCGTACCCGATCAGCATTGCCTTTTGATTCTGTATACTGGCTGAATCCTCGTTCTCATTTTGTTTCGTTTTGTCTTCTTCCGATAACCGGCAGTAAATCGCTGCCTTTTGTTTTCCATTTTCCATATATAAGCACCTCACTTTGGGACAGAAGGCGCACACTTGTCTCTTTCCAAAGTACTGATGAGCTGCGCCCAGACTTCCGTGTATTCCTGCTCCGTTGTGACGCTCTTCCCATTCTTGAAGACACTCCTGTATAAGACCTCGGATTGTTCATTTTCTTCCATAAAAATACCCCTTTCATATCCGTACCCCACTATATGAAAAGCGGCAAGTCCTCTATTCCAGGAGTGTGCAACTGAAAAATGAAAGGGGGAAATCTGTACTTTTACATCAGCATTGTAATGAGACCAACAAGCGGCGCAAATACGAGTCCGATGATCATTCCTCTTAAACTGGCTTTGCAATGGAACCAAACCGCGGACCTCTCGATCGGACTGACCTTTGCCATTTTGTAAAACTTATCAAACGGCACCAGCAGGATATCCACCACCCAAAAATCATACCAGTCGACTACCAGCCACAGAAGATAAGCTGTCACCGCCGCTTTCGAAAATGTCGTAATACCGTTGATAAATCGCAGGACAACGGCAAAGAGAACCGCATAGATAACAACCGCTATAAGCTTGCGGATGATATCGCTTTTTCTGGTTGGCGGCTTCTCGCCAACGACATTCAGAGCACGCAGCTTATCCGTCACAACGGGAGGATAATCATTGGTAAAAATCTCTCTCCGTCCGGCACATACTATCTCCAGGGCGGCGGTAAATAAAGCGCAGGCCGCGATGCATTCGATCAGGAAAATCATGGGCTCAAACACCTCCATATACGTTAACTCTCTAACTGAATTGTATCATACCTTCCTGCTTTTTTCAACACACCACGCATAAATCCGGAAAGTCGCGCTTACGAGAGCGCAGCAGAGCAAAAGGCCAGAAG
>CAVGBV010000069.1:0-2016 GCA_963627615.1 Alloprevotella sp. | reverse complement strand
GGCCAGAAGCACCTATGAACGCCTGATCAATCTGGCGGATGATCCGGATATCATCGAACCCTTAAAGTTTCTGCGCCAAAGAGAGGTCATACACTTCCAGAGATTCGGTGAAGCACTGCAGGATGTCAGCTTCCATCAGATGAGTCCCAAATACCATTAAATTCTATAAGGGATGAATGCCATTCGAGCATCCATCCCTTATCTCTGTCTCAGCTATTCTCAATTACGTGATATTTCAGCCATTTCCTGCTTATAAATCTTTTTGTGAATATCACCGCGCGCACTCCCCAGTCGCTAAACATTCCAATCCAGGCTGCCATAATCCCCATATTCATATATTTGCACAAGAATACCGTCAATGTCACTCGAAAGAGCCACATCGTCAGGCAGGATATGATCATGGCGAACTTTACGTCTCCCGCGGCCCGCAGGCCATAGGTAAATACAAAAGAAGGAATCCAGAAAATCGGCTTTATCAATGAAATCCACATAAGAGCGTGTAAAAACTGCTGCATGCTCTCTTCTGTCATCCCTGAAAGTATCGCGACAGGTCTCCCCAAAAGATACATCAACAGGCAGCTCAGGATCATGACAGCCTCCGCGATCACCGAAAACTTTTTTATGTAATAGACCGCTTCTTCTTTTCGGTCCGCTCCCATGCAGTGCCCAACCACTGTCATCAGCCCGATACCTGTACCAACCGCCGCTACACCGTTCAGATTCTCAAATGTATTGGCCATTGCCTGCGCCGCCATGGCTGTGACGCCCAATGTCGAGATGGTCGACTGAATCGCCAATTTTCCAAACTGAAACATTCCGTTTTCTATACCAGAAGGAATACCGATCCGCAAAATAGACTGAATCAGCCGGAACTGCGGTCGGATCTTGCGGTAGTCCCGCACCACAATCGGCTGATCTCCCCGCGGCCGCGCCAAACGCCACATCACAATCCAGGCGCAGAAGGCTCTTGCCAGGAGGGTTGATATTGCCGCTCCCGCCACACCGCAATGCAGAACCAAGACCAGCAATATATTGCCCAAAATATTCAGCACATTGGCAATCGCCGACATCAGCATTGGGAAACGAGTCTGCCCCTGTGCCCGAAAGATAGATGAACCGGAGTCATAGAGCGCAATAAAAGGATAGGACAAAGCCGAATAAAAGAAATACGTCTCCGCCGCATCCAGTACCTCATCATCCACCGCTCCGAAAATCAGTCCCAACAGCTTTCTGTTAAACCCTGCACAGGCAAGCATCGTGATCACCGACAAAAGCGTAATGACCAATAGAGTCTGCCGTGCGGCCTGATTGGCCTTATCTCTGTCCTGATGTCCCAGGTACTGCGAACAGACAATGGTTCCGCCGGCTCCCATCGCATAGAAGGCCTGAATCACCAAGATGTTAATGGAATCCACAAGGGAAACCGCCGAGATCGCCGCCGGTCCTATATGCGTAACCATCATGGTATTCACCATTCCCATCATCGTAATCAAGAGCTGTTCTGCCATCAGCGGCAGCAGAAGCATCATGATCTGATGATTGTTAAACAAATGCTCTTCTGTAGACAGTGCCTTTCGCATTCTTCTCTTCTCCCTTGAATGTTTCGATGGAATCCTATAAATAGACACAAAAAGGACTGCATCTGCATACAGTCCTTTTTCTAAGAGCGCGAGACGGGATTCGGACCCGCGACCCTCGCCTTGGCAAGGCGATGCTCTACCACTGAGCCACTCGCGCATGGTAGCGGAGGACAGATTTGAACTGCCGACACCGCGGGTATGAACCGCGTGCTCTAGCCAACTGAGCTACTCCGCCATAATCATCCTGCCCAGTCATAAAGGGCAAACGACTCAGAAGGGGCTCGAACCCTCGACCTCCGGCGTGACAGGCCGGCGCTCTAACCAACTGAGCTACTTGGCCATAAGATACATACATATCTTATGCGGATCCTACAAAACATAGAACCCTCAAAATTGCACATTCAACCAAGTCTTGCCTTCCGATCTTCCCACTTCC
>CAVGBV010000068.1:11452-14161 GCA_963627615.1 Alloprevotella sp. | reverse complement strand
ATCCGATATGGAAGCAAGACAGAATATGCTGGAGGCGGCATTCCTTGCCGGCGTCTGCCTGACGTCTTCCTCTACGGTAGCGGTTCACGCGCTGTCTTATCCTCTGGGAGGAAAATACCATATTCCTCACGGAATTTCCAATGCGATTCTGCTGGCGCCGGTGATGCGCCTGAATCTTCCGGATTGCCGGGAGGCCTTTACAGAACTGGCGCCGCTGATGCTGCCGGATGCGGCATCCATCCCGGAGGCAGAGTGGCCGGAGGCGGTAGTGGATTATATGCAGCAGCTGTGCAAACGGCTGGAGATCGCGGATTCTCTGAAGCCCTTCGGAGTGAATCCGGAGGATCTGGATTATCTGACAGAGAATGCGATGGAGGTTAAGCGCCTGCTGTTGAAGAATCCCAGGGCGCTGACCAAAGAAGAGATCCGAGGAGTATACGAAGGATTGCTGCAATGAAAATATTGATTTTGGCGGACGATTTTACCGGTGCGATGGATACCGGCTGTCAGTTTGCCGCCACAGGACTGGAGACCTATGTGCTGGCCAGACCGCAGACGGAGGAAGTGCCGGAGGCGGAAGTGCTGGTAGTCAACACAGAGAGCCGTCATCTGACGCCGGGAGAGGCATATCGGGTGACAGAGGAGATCTTGCGGAAGCTGGCTCCCCAGTGTGAGACCGTATATATCAAAACGGATTCGGCGCTTCGGGGCAATATTTCGGCAGTGCTCGCGGCAGCGGTGGCAGTTGTGGGTGTGCCGGTGCAGTATGTTCCTTCTTATCCGCAGGTAGGCAGGACAATGTCTGCCGGATATGTCTATATCGAAGACGATCTTCTGGAACATTCTGTTTTTGCCAGGGATCCGCGCAGTCCGATGCTGATCAGTAAGGCGGCGGATATTATCCGAATGGATTATCCGCTTACATGCCGTCTGATTCGTGCCAACGAAGAGTATCAGGAGACACCGGGCGTAGATGTGTATCTATATGATTGTGAAAGTGTTTCCTCTATGCGGAAAATTGCCGGGAGCCTGGCGGAAAACGGCCGGATGCGCTTAATCGGCGGGTGCGCGGGATTGGCGGGTGCGCTGGCGCCCTATATCGGACGTGAGAAACAGAAAAGACAGCGGGTGGTATCCCCTGGTGCCCTGATCGTGAGCGGCAGCGCGAACGCGGTGACCTTTGACCAGCTGAGCCGGAGAGGCAGCGCACGGATGGTCAACTTGGCCCGGGAGGAGATCTGTCTGCCCGCCGGAGTAGAGTGCCTGAAGAACGGAGAGAGCCTGATTCTCGCGGCGGCCTGTTCACAGCAGGATATCGTACAGGATGCGCCGGAATCGTATCATCAGGAACTCGGAGAGAAGATTGCCGAGATTACGGAAAAACTCCTGCGCCAGAGTGGGATCCGCAATCTTGCGGTATTCGGCGGAGATACAGTGCAGGCCATTTTGAAGAGATTGGGATGTACCAGGGTCCATGTACTGGGAAGTCTGGAAGAGGGAGTGCCGGTATGCGAGGCGGATGGGCTCTGTCTGGTCACCAAATCCGGCGGCCTGGGAGGCCCGGATGTGGTGGGCCATATTATTGAATATTTAACGGGAGGCAGATAGTATGATCGCAATTACGATGGGAGACGCTAACGGCGTCGGACCGGAGATTCTGCTCAAGGCATATGCCAACGGAGAGCTGCAAGGGGAATTTGTCGCTGTAGGCGACCTGTCCGTATTGGAGTATTGCAATCAGCGGCTGGGGTATAATGTACCGCTCCGAAAAGCAAAAGATGAAAAGGATGTTGTTCCGGGTGCGCTGAATGTATTGGATCTGGGACTTTTGAAGGAGGCGGATCTGACACCGGGACAGGTCAATGCCAAGGTAGCGGCCGCTTCCAGAGAGTATGTAGCGCAGACGGCCAGAATGGCGCTGGAAGGAAAGTTCAGCGCGATGGTGACACTGCCTGTCAATAAGGAAGCGATCCGTCTGACCGATCCGGATTTCACAGGACATACCGAGCTGATCGCCGGAATCTGCGGTCAGACGCATTATACGATGATGCTGGCCTCCAAGGCGCTTACGGTGACGCATGTCAGTACGCATGTATCGATGGAGCAGTCCATTCGAAACTGTAAAAAAGAACGGGTGCTGGACGTGATCGAGCTGACATGGAACGCGATCTCCCGGTTTAAGGAATCACCGCGGATCGCTGTCGCGGGCCTCAATCCCCATGCCGGAGAGAACGGTGCGTTTGGACGTCAGGAGATCGAGGAGATCGGACCGGCAGTAGAGGAAGCCAAGGCACGGGGAATGCAGGTCTATGGCCCCATTCCGCCGGATACCGTATTTTTGCGGGCCTATAAGGGTGAATTCGACGCGGTTGTCTGCATGTACCATGATCAGGGACACATCCCCATGAAGCTTTTGGATTTTGAGGGAGGAGTCAACGTCAGCCTGGGACTGAAGGTTGTGCGGACATCGGTCGATCACGGGACTGCGTATGATATCGCTTATCAGGGAAAAGCCAAGACGGGCAGCCTCGTTGCGGCTTATGAGTATGCCGTGAAGATTCAGAACAGATAAGAGAGAAGGGGGATCACAACATGGCGGCAACGTGGTTGGAAAAAGAAGCGGAATGGAAAGAATATCCGGTGCGCCAGGTGCCGGAGGATTATGTAAACAGCCAGGGCGTACGAATGGTTTATGTGCCTTCCGCGGAG
>CAVGBV010000068.1:0-11442 GCA_963627615.1 Alloprevotella sp. | reverse complement strand
GTTTAAGATGGGCGGGGGCGATTGGGAAAAGTGTCCTGATGGACTGCCGGTACATGAAGTCCGGCTGACCCGGCCTTTTTGGATTGCGGATACACCGGTGACACAGGAGTGTTTTGACAGGTTTTGGAAGGAAACACATGGAGACGATCCGGATACAAAAGCATACCGGGGCTATGTTCTGGGCGTCAGCTATTATGAAGCCGCGCAGTTTTGCCAGTGGCTGTCCGAAAAAGAAGGCATTCAATACCGTCTCCCGACAGAGGCGGAATGGGAATATAGCGCAAGACACAGCACACAGCTGGATGTGGACCGGATGTGCGACAGCCATATCCGGGAGTGGTGTATGGACTGGTACGCTCCGTATACGGATGAAGAAGCGGTAGACCCGGCGGGGCCGCGTTCTGGACTGTATAAGTGTATCCGCGGAGGATACCTGGACAATCCGGCAAGATACAACGAGCAGCCGCTGGAACTGTGGATGCGCTGTGCGCTTCCGCCGTCTTACCGTCACCTGCGGGAGGACAAGAATAATGAATTCGGACGGCATTTTATAGGCTTCCGTGTGGTTTGCGGCGAATTGCCCAAGCCTTCGGCGGAGGATCCGACCAGCCTTGTATGCATGGGAGTGCATCAAAATACGGAGAGTTATAAAAAGGCGGCTCCGGATGCCTCCAAGCCCTATTACCGCAAGCGCTATCTTTTCCCGGTGCCGCCGGACAACGCGACCAATGAAGAGATCCGGTGCAGCGGCTTTTCAGCCTCGTTCCGCCATCATCATCATTCTCCGGGATTTACGGCGGCGCCCAACGGCGATCTTGTCTTTTCTGTATATTCCACCTATCATGAGTATGACGCGGAGGCGGGACTGGCGGGCGCAAGACTGCGCAAGGGCTGCGACGAATGGGAGATGCCGGATATGTTCCTGAATCCGGTTGGCGTGAACGACCACGCTCCGTTGATGTTTACCGACACCGACGGAACGATCTATCATTTTTGGGGCTGGCAGCAGCTGTCTGATTCCTTCCCCTTCCAGTATACGTATTCTAAGGATAATGGCGCCACATGGAGCGGCGTTCAGTTTCCGTACTTTGCGGAAAAAGCAGAGCGGGTCGTGCGTCAGCCGATCAATACCTGCATCCGCGCCAAGGACGGTACCTTCTATCTGGCGAGCGATGCCTCGGACGGTTCCTGTTCAGTACTGTGGCGCAGTCACGACAATATGAAGACATGGGAGAATCCGAAGGCAAGAACGGCGGGGAGACATACAACAGCAGTGGAGCTGAAGGACGGATCCATTTTGGCACTCGGCGGTAAAAATTCCAATATTGACGGTTATATGCCGCAGGCGATCACACGGGACGGCGGCGACAGCTACACGGTTTCCAAGACGCCGTTCCCCGCTCTGAATTCCGGACAAAGACCCTGTGTACAGCGCCTTGCCTCCGGCAGGCTCATCATGTGCGGAGATTATCAGGATAAGATGGGCCGTCAGCCGGAAGGAGTCACAGAAAAAGGCTGTTACGCGGCCTGGTCCGATGATGAGGGTAAGAGTTGGCACTTTAAGAAGCTCTGGGGGACACAGACGAGGAAAAAAACGCCGTATCTTTTTGCCGGCGGGCATGTGCTGGGGTATTGCGTGGTACGCCAGAGCGCGGACGGGATGATCCATCTGGTAGCGAGCAATGTGCATCCGCTGCTGCATTTTGAGTTTAATGAAGCTTGGCTCTTATCGGAGGAGACACAGTCCCCATCAGAAGAAGAGCTGATGGCGAGCCACGCGACCTGCTATCCGCAGGGAACGGAGGAGTTCCGGGAATACTATGAGAACGGAACGCTTTGGTGTCTGTACCATGGGGGAGTCGCGGATGACGGAAGATTCCTTCTGGACGGCGAGGAGCTGCAGTATTATGAAGACGGTTCGCTGATGAGCCGAGGACAGTTCCATCTGGGAAAAAGGGTGGGACTGTATACCTACTACGATCTCCAGGGACACCCGGTTTGGGAATGGGAGTATAAGGGCGAGAAGGCCGTCTATCGAACCTATCACAGTCACTCGGAGAAGATCCGGACGATCTGCACCTATGTAGGCAGGATGGCCGATGGAGTGGCGCAGACGCTGGATTGGGACGGTAAAGTAACGGCAGAAGTCACCTATGAAAAGGGACGGATTGTAGATCACACCAATTTGCAGATCGAACCGCCCGCACCCATGGGAGAAATATTTTAAGAAAAGAGGAATGGATATGGAGTTAAAGGGAATTATTCCGGCAATGGTTACGCCCTTACATGAGGACGAATCCATCAATGTAGAGGAACTGAAGAATCAGGTCAACCGCCAGATCGCGGCAGGCGCGGCAGCGCTGTTCTGTCTGGGAACCAACGGTGAGTTCTATGCCCTTAGCCATGAGGAAAAGAAACTGGTCATGAAGACCGTAGCGGAAGAAAATCATGGCCGTCTGCCGATTCTGGCAGGAACAGGCTGCATCACGACCAAGGAGACGATCGAGCTGACACTGTACGCCAAGGAGCTGGGATACGACGCGGTCTCAGTGATCGCTCCGTATTTTGCGGAGAGTTCGCAGGATATGCTGATTCAGCACTATACCAATGTAGCGGCGGCCTGCCAGATGCCGATCATCCTGTATAATATTCCGGCCAGAACCGGTGTGAATATGACATGGCAGACGGTAGCCAAGCTGGCAGAGAATCCGTACATCATCGGAATCAAGGATTCCAGCGGCAATTTTGACAATACACTGCGCTACATCGAAGAGACGCCGGAGGACTTTATCGTACTGTGCGGCAATGACTCTTTGATCCTGTGGACGCTGCAGGCCGGCGGCAACGGCGGAATCTCCGGATGCGCCAATGTTTGCCCGGAGGTTATGGTCAGTATCTATGAGAATTTTGCCAAGGGAGACTGGGCAGAGGCACGGCGGGTACAGGACAGCATTCGTCCGCTGCGGGATTGCTTCAAGCTGGCCAATCCCAATTCCATCGTAAAGCGTGCGACCAATCTCCTGGGGTATCCGGTGGGACCTGCCAAGGCACCCTTCTCGCTGGACAATCCTCAGATTGACGCCAAGCTGGAGCAGGCGATTGCGCCGTATCGTAAGTAAGCTGAAAAAGCGACGTGTTCATCCCCGGACTCTATTGCGGAGCCCGGGGATTTTATGTTATAATGGCTCAAAGGCATTCAGAGGGGGTAAGGGAGAATATGCGGATTAAAATAGCGGTCTGTGATGATTCTACCGTGGATCAGCAGTATGTTTCCGATATGGTGGATCGCTGGGCTGTACAAAGAGAGCATACGGTACATGTGGATCGCTTTATATCTGCGGAAAGCTTTCTGTTCCATTATGCAGGGGAGAGCGACTATGATATTCTGCTTCTCGATATTGAGATGGGCGAGATGGATGGAGTGTCGATGGCCCGGCAGCTGCGCAGAAGCAACGATGCGGTGCAGATCATATTCATTACAGGGCATTCCGATTATATTTCTGAGTGGTATGAGGTTGAGGCGCTGCATTATCTGATGAAGCCGGTGCGCGAGGAAAAGCTGCACTCCGTATTGGACCGGGCAGTGGAGAAACTCGCCAAGAATGAAAAGATCCTGAACCTGGAGAGCGGCGGTGAGATGGTATGTGTCCCTGTGTATCAGATCCGATATGCGGACGTGTATGGAAACTATGTGACTGTTCACGCAGCGGAAACGGTCACGGTCAAAATGACGCTGAAGGAACTGGAAAAAGAGCTGGATGAGCGTTTTTACCGTGTAGGCCGATCCTATATCGTCAATCTGACCCGTATCAACCGTGTCTCCCGAACAGAGATTAAGCTGAGCGACGGCACGGCGATTCCGCTGCCGAGAGGCACTTATGACGAGGTGAACCGAGCCATCATTAATACGAGGAATAACCGATGAGATTCTTTTCCAGAAAAAACGAAGAACGGATCGCGGCCTATCAGCGGGAGCTGATAGAAACGCATTACCGGGAAGTAGACAATATGTACCGCCAGATTCGAGGGTGGCGGCATGATTACAGAAACCATATTCAGACAATGAAGGCATATGCGGCGGCCGAGGATTGGGAGGCGGTCCGGCATTATCTGGACCTTCTGGATGAAGACCTGATGACTGTGGATACCGTGATCAAGACGGGCAATCCCATGACCGACGCGATATTGAATTCTAAGATTTCACTGGCCAGAGCCAAGGGGATCGAAGTGACGGTGGATGCGCATATTCCCGTTCGGCTCAAGTCTCCGGAGATTGACCTGTGCTGTATCATCGGCAATCTGTTTGACAATGCCATTGAAGCCAGTGTGAAGCTGCCGGAAGGTCAGAGGATGATCCGGGTATACATGGACATGATCCAGACGCAGCTCTATATATCGTTTACTAATCTGACGGCGGAAAAGAAGATGAAGAAAGAAGGAAAAATCTTCCGAAGCACCAAGGGAGAAGGACATGGTTTGGGAATGAAGCGGATGGATACGATCATAGAGAGACTGGAAGGGTATGTGAGCCGCAACAGTGAGGATGGAGCCTTTACAACAGAGATCCTGCTTCCGCAGGTCTGAAGGCCCCGGAAAAAGCATTTCATCCCCGAAAAAGAACGATTCGTCCCCTGAATGTTCAGGGGACGAATTTTTATGCTACGATACACGCAGAAAGGAGAGAGATTCTCATGATAAAAAAATCAGCTCCCAAAGAGATACAAACAAAGCCAAAGTATTCGGTGGGACAGAACGTATGGTTTATGATTCGGCTCGCGTGGACATCCGGAGAGAAAAAGGTCCTGGTGCTGAGCTTCTTGTCAGCGGTTTCCTTTGTAGCCCTGAATCTGATCAACCTGTATATTTCACCACGGATTCTTGCGGCTGTAGAAGCGCACGTTTCGCTCCAGGAACTGTTCTGGACCATTCTGGCGCTGGTGCTTGCGATGATGGCGGTATCGGCTTTTTCCGCGTATATCAATACCAATACCCTGTACGGCAGGATCACTGTCCGCGTGGAGATTATCAACCTCTTGAACCGGAAAGTGGCGACAATCTCCTATCCCAATCTATTTGATGATGGTTTTTCCAAGCTTCTTGCCAAGGCCACGGAATGTATCAGTTCCAACAGGGCCGCGACAGAAGCCGTCTGGACCACCCTGACGGATCTCACGAAGAATGGATTGGGATTTCTGGCTTATGTTCTGGTGTTGTCGGCAGTGCAGCCGGTATTGATTCTTGTCATCCTGGGCACGGCGGTTCTCAGCTATTTTATCAGTAACTATGTCAATGGATACGGTTACCGCCATCGTGCGGAAGAAGCGGAATACCAGAAGCATATGAATTATATCGCGGGACGTGTGAGAGATTTCGAGACGGCCAAGGATATCCGGATCTTCGGATTACGGCCATGGCTGACGGAACTTTACAATAAGGCTCTGATGGCGTATACGGCTTTTCACCGAAGGACGGAGAATGTGTATATCTGGGCCAGAGTGGCAGATCTTGTACTGACACTGCTGCGCAATGGGATCGCCTATGCGTATCTGATCGGTATGGTTCTGCGGGGCGGAATTTCTGCTGTATTTTAACGCGGCCGGTAATTTTACCGCATGGGTCTCGGGAATTCTCAGCGAATTCAATACATTGTACAGACAGTCCCTGGATATATCCACGGTCAGGGAATGTCTGGAATATGAGGAAAAGTTCCGATTCCGGGAGGGACTCCCGATCCATGCCGAGACGGAGAAGAGATATGAATTGAAGCTGGAAGACGTGTCGTTTCGGTATGCAGGCACGGCCGAGGATACCCTGTCCCATCTGAATCTTACACTGCATCCCGGCGAGAAGCTGGCAGTGGTCGGATTGAATGGAGCGGGTAAGAGTACCCTGGTAAAGCTGATGTGCGGCTTTCTGGATCCGACAGAGGGCAGGGTTCTGTTGGACGGAAAGGATATCCGGGAGTATAACCGTGCGGAGTATTATACGTTGTTTTCCGCTGTTTTTCAGAGCTTTTCCATCCTGGCCGGAACGATTGCGGCGAATGTGGCACAGCGGGAGGAAGACATCGATATGGCGCGTGTCAGGGAATGCGTGGAGAAGGCAGGACTGAAGGAAAAAATAGAGTCGCTGAAGGACGGGTATCAAACGCATCTGTATCGCAGAGTATATGAAGACGCGGTTCTTTTATCCGGCGGCGAGACACAGCGGCTGATGCTGGCGAGAGCATTGTACAAGGACGCTCCTTTTGTGGTGCTGGATGAGCCGACGGCGGCGCTTGATCCCATTGCCGAATCAGAGATGTACCAGAAATACAATGAAATGACAAAAGGCAAATCTTCTGTATACATTTCCCATCGTCTGGCCAGTACCCGGTTCTGCGACCGCATCATTCTGATTGGAGACGGCGGCATCCGGGAAGAAGGAACACATGAAGAATTGTTGCAAATGGGCGGAGAATACGCGCGGCTCTATGAGCTTCAGAGCAGGTATTATAAAGAAGGAGGCGACCATGATGAAGAATCCGATTCGCTGGCGTGAGACCGTGCAGGTCAATCAGAGAGCGTTCCGTATCTTTTTCAAGCAATATCCGCAGACGATCCTGTCGCGGCTGTCCAGTGTTATCTGGAATGCGCTCGCTCCCTATATCGGCATCTATTTTTCGGCGCTTATCATTGATGAACTCGCGGGCGGACGGGATCCGGAACGGTTGTTTCGGCTCGTTGTGACAACACTCATCGTCGGCGCGGTATCGGCGCTCGTTACGGCACTTCTGAACCGGTGGCAGAAGATTCAGGACGCGGGGCTTTTTTATAAAGTGGACGCGATTTTGATTCGAAAAATGTTGGATATGGATTATGTGAATTGTGAGGATACCCGTACGGCGGATCTCATGTATCAGGTCTATCAGAATCAGAACGGTGGCTCCTGGGGACTGTTTCGGGTGGTGGAACAATGCGAGCGGCTCGGCAGCGCGGTCTTTACAATGCTGGGCGGCATCGTACTTACAGTATCTTTGTTCACAAGCCGAGTGGCGGAAGGAAGCCATTACAGAATCCTCAATCATCCGCTGATCGTTCTCCTCACGATTCTGCTGATGCTGGGTATTACATTGCTTGCGCCTGCGCTGTCCAATAAGGGAGAGAGCTATTGGGCCAAAAACGCTGACGCGCACAGCTACGGAAACCGTATAGGCGGTTTTTTCGGGTATCTGGGCTATAAAAAAGAGCTGGCCGCCGATGTGAGAATGTACGCGCAGGACAAGATTTGTGAGAAGCATAATGTCAGTAAAGAGGGTGTATTCTCTTCCAACGGGCTGTTCGCGCATCTGAGCTGGGGACCGATGGGACTGTATAACGCCGCGGCGGCGGCTGTCTCGGTTGTTTTTACAGGCCTGGTCTATGGATTTGTATGCATCAAGGCCTGGGCCGGCGCCTTTGGGCTTGGCGTGGTTACACAGTATGCGGCTTCGATCCTAAAGGTATCGGAGGGAGTCTCCGAGTTGATCTCTACGATGGGCGATATACGCAACAACACCGCCTTCCTCAAGCAGGTCTTCGCGTTCCTGGATATTCCGGATCCGATGTATCAGGGGAGTCTGACGGTGGAGAAACGACGGGACCGCAAGTATGAGATTGAGTTCCGCAATGTCTCTTTTCGGTATCCGGGCAGCGTATGGCTGTGGTAGGGATGAACGGAAGCGGAAAGACGACATTTATCAAGCTGTTATGCCGATTGTATGATCCGACGGAGGGCGAGATCCTGCTGAATGGGATCAATATCAGAAAATACAATTACGCGGAATACATGGATATTTTCTCAGTAGTATTTCAGGATTTCAAGCTGTTCGCGCTGCCCCTTGGGGAAAATGTCGCGGCAGGCAGAGAGTATCATGCGGAACAGGCCGCGGACTGCCTGAAAAAAGCGGGATTTTCCGACAGGCTGGCAGCGATGCCGGAGGGATTGGATACATATCTGTATAAAGAATACGATAAAACAGGCGTTGATGTTTCAGGCGGAGAGGCGCAGAAGATCGCGATCGCGCGGGCACTCTATAAGGATGCGCCGTTTCTTATCCTGGATGAACCGACAGCCGCTTTGGATCCGATAGCGGAAGCGGAGATCTATGCAAAACTTAATGAGATTGTCGGAGATAAGACGGCGATCTATATCAGCCACCGCCTGTCGTCCTGTAAGTTCTGCGATAAGATCCTTGTATTTCATCAGGGAACAGTGATCCAGCAGGGAACGCACAGTGAGCTGGTCGCGGACGAAGATGGGGAGTACTACGCGCTCTGGAACGCGCAGGCACAGTATTATATCCAATAATTTTCCATAGGCAGAGCCTTGCCACCCATTCGAATCCATGGTAGAATATGGACAAAAGGGGGGCTGACGATGGAAAACAGGAGAAAAGCAAGGAGTGGGATGGGACAGAGAATCCGATGGGCGGTCGTTCTATTGTCCATGTGTCTACTCGCATCCTGCGGAAACGCGGAAGGAAAAACAGAAGCAGAGAAAGCAGCAGTCGCGCAGTGTACGGAATTGATGGAACAGGTGTCTGCCGGCCATTGGGAGGCGGCTGTCGGGAATCTGAATCTGTTCGGATTTACCGGAGGACTGCCGCAGAGTACAGAAGGAGGAATCCTGCAGGCGATGCTGGGCCGTATGAGCTATAAGATCACGTCGGCAGCGGAGCAGAAGGATGGTTCGGTAATCATAGGGATACAGATTACGGCGGTCGATCTGAAGAAGCTCCTGGAATCCCTGCCGGATGACATTTCCTCTGAAGAAGAGGCAAAGCAGGCAATGCTGTCTAAGATCAGTCAGGCGCCGACCAAAAGCTATGATGTGCAGGTATCCTTCCGTTATAAAGAGGGTGCGGGATATCAGATGGCGGTCAGCACCGAGTTTGCCAATGCCTTGATGGGTGGGATGTACGATATAATGGCAGATGCGCTGGGAGGGCTGCTGGGATGATGAAGCGAAGAGTCGCATTGCTGTTGGCGTTGTTGCTGCTGATATCCTCGTCACTCCCTGTTTCCTATGCCGCACAGACGGATATCTTTTTCGGAAAGATTCTGGTCTTGGGTGTGGGCGCGGAGCAGGTAGAGGAGTATTACGCAGCGCGCAATGAGCAGGACGGAACGGTCTATATAAGGGCTGAGGATTTTGCGAAGATTATCGGGGCCGAGCTCAGCGATTCCGGCCATGGCATGAGCTTCCTGAAGGGGGAACGCGAGGTATATGTCAATACCGAGAAAAATACGGCCAAGGTCTATTTTAATGTGGACGGCGGTGAGGTAGGGACGTATTTCATGTATGATACATTTGCGTTGCCGGAGCTCATTTACAATGAAGCGCAGCAGGCATGGTATCTGCCCATGGAGGAGATGCTCTACATGTGCAGCTGCGAGTGGCTGTGCCAAAAGGGGATTGTTCTGGTTTATCAGCCGGAGACGCTTTTGGATATTGTGGCCGAGAGCGGCAGGATGCGCGGCCAGAATCCGGATTATTCGGATCTGATGGGCAAGAATGAGAGTGAGATCTGGAAGAATGCGTTTCAATACGGATTCTGGGCGGCCATCGATGAGATCGATATGACGTTTCTCAAGGATGCCATCCTTACCGGATTGGGAATGAAGGCGGCGATGACTTATGAGGAGGATGTACTCAAGGCAGCGCTGATGACACTGAGAAGTGATCTGCCGGAGGAAGCCACAACCGATGACTATCAGGACGTTGATGACGGCGTGGACACGATCAGTGACTTTATGGAGTCGGCCGGAGCCGCGTTGGGAATGATGAGTCCAGAGACGATCAGTGACATGCTGTATGCACTGTCGGATATCAGCGTTGGTGCGGATACGGCGGAGAGGATCGGCAATATCGGCGGATTGGGCGGAGACCTGATCCCCTATTTTCTGGGTGTGGGAGAAGCTCTGTGGGCGAGAGATCAGATGCCGAAGGGGTTCGGCGACCGCCTGAAGCGGATTGCACAGCTGACATCCACCGGCAATACGGATACGGATACCCTCTGCAAACGTTTTGCCAAGGATGCTTCCGAAGTTTATAATCTGTATTATGGCGCCGTCGTCTATGCGTGGATCAATGGCGTGACGATAGATGATATATGTTCTATCATTGACGGAACGACAACGCTGGCAGGAGTGGATTTGGCCGCCGGAGATCTGGCGCTTGGTCCGCTGCGGACCATGAGTACGGTTGTCGCGGCGTACCGTCTGGGCGTCGAGGTGATGAAGAATGAGATCCCGGCGATGCAGGCCATGCTGGAGGAAGCCGAGGACGCCCACCTGTGCCTGTATTTGATCCATCTATCTGCCATAATGAGCCAGACATATATAGAATCGGCAAGAAAGCTGGGCTGGGAACCGCTCACTCAGGAGCTCCTGGATGAGACACGCATCACCGCGCAGATTATGGAATGCGCGGCGCTGCACGCGCATGAAAAGCTGAGAGAGATCGATAAAGAGAATCGAAGGGATACCTATTATGATGAGGCGGAATTCCTGATGCGTCTGAAGGAATCCTCCAAGTATGACGGACTCATTCTGCTGAGTACGGATTTTCGTGATATTCACTCCGACGAGCCGGGATGCACAAGGGAGAGTATTCCGCCGGAATATGTCTATGACCAGTATATGGTGATCGGTTCCAATATTGCCGAGTATAACGGGGTATTGTACAGCAGCAGAGAGGTGCCGGGGATGACGGTTCTGTCCCCGCAGCGAGCGGAGGGATATGATATCTGCGCTTTTGCTTTTTATGATGGCAGGCTCTATTATGCCTGCAAGACGCCGGGAACCTCCGAGATCAGCTCCAAGCTCTACAGGAGCAACCCGGATGGAAGCGCACCGGAGCTATTGGCGGAAGATACCTTTGATCCTGCGACATATACCTACAGAGGATCGTCCGAGGCCGGAAACTGCCTGAATTTTGTGATCTGCGGCGGATATCTGTATTATGGAGTCTCCGGCTGTATCGATCTGAATACCGGCAAGGCGCTGGAGGTTTCGGAGAGCCTGCCGGAGAGCGCGGCACCAGCATGGGAGATATTGGAGAACCGAAGCACGCAGATCCGTTATTATGGCAGGATATCCTATGTGATAGATGGGGATCAGGTGGTGGAAGTGGATGAAAATGGAGCGGAGAGGCTTCTGGGAGCGGACATTCCAAGACCGCGCATTCTGGCTGTGACACAGGACAGCATATATCTGTCCGGCTATGCCGATAGCCAGGGGATGCTGTGGCGGATGGACCGCCAGACCGGGGAGAGCGAACTGATAGACGCTCATCCGGCAGCCGGCGGCGGGGATGCGTATTTTAACTGGTAAATCCAAGCATGATAAAGGGGCTGCCGCGCTAACTGATATGTACCCCCAATACTGGACACCCAGTATTGGGGGTATTGCTATATGAAAT
>CAVGBV010000067.1:13878-14403 GCA_963627615.1 Alloprevotella sp. | reverse complement strand
GTGTCATACATTGATTCTCTCCCCGCCCGGATGCGGAAAGACAACCCTGCTGCGGGATCTTCTGCGTCAGTGTTCGGATCGGCTGGGACTGCAGGTCGGAATTGTAGATGAACGTTCCGAGATTGCGGCCTGCCAGGCCGGTGTCCCCCAACTCGATGTGGGAATGCGTAGTGAGGTCCTGGATGGTGCGCCGAAAGAGGCTGGGATGCGGATGCTTTTAAGGAGCGCCGCACCGCAGGTGATCGGTGCGGATGAGATTGGTCACAGGGAGGAGGCGGTAGCGCTCTCGGAGTTGATGCATTGCGGTGTTAGGGTTTTATGCAGCGTTCACGCCGGGAGTCGGGAGGAGGCAATGAGCCGCCGTGAACTTGTTCCATTGATACGAAACGGCCTGTTGGAGAGGGTCGTTCTTTTGAAAGGCCTGGGTGAGATTGCCGGAATCTGGAATGAGAAAGGGGAGAGGATCGATGTGGAGCTGGAGAATCCTTGGCGGCGGGGTCCTGGTACTGACAGGATTTATGGCGG
>CAVGBV010000067.1:0-13806 GCA_963627615.1 Alloprevotella sp. | reverse complement strand
TCGGCACCTGAGGATGCTTCGGCTCCTGAAGAACGCGGCATATCGGCTCCGGGCGGGATTCCGGCGGGAAGAAGAGCTGCCGGAGATGCTGCAGGGACTTCAGGCGCAAGGAATGGATCCGATTGGCAGCCTTTTGGCTGAGGCAGGGAAATCCATAGAGGGGGGAGAAGCGCCGGATCCGGCTTTTTGGAAAAAGCTTCTGGAAAAGGAGAGCACCTTGGATACGGAGGATCGCTCCAATTTGGTCCTCTGGCTAAGCCATTTGTCCGCCGGCGATCGAAGACTTCGGGAGGATCAGCTTCTCCAGATGGAAGAGTATCTTACGGAGAAGGAACAAAGGGTTCAGGGAGAAAAAGAACGCTGCGGCAGATTATACCGTAGCCTTGGTTTTCTCATAGGACTGGCTGCCGCGATTATGCTGCTCTGAAGAGGGGAGACAGGAAAAGATGGATGTGTCGATTATTTTTAAGATTGCGGCAGTGGGAATTATTACAGCGGTGCTCAATCAGGTGCTGAGCCGTGCCGGCCGGGATGAACAGGCAACGATGACAACACTGGCCGGATTGGTTGTCGTACTGTTTTGGGTGGTACAGTATATCGGGGAACTGTTTGCGATGATTCAGAAGCTCTTCGGACTGTAGGAGGGAAAAAATGGACATTCTCAAGGTCGCGGCATTGGCACTGACAGGAGTCCTGCTATCCCTGCTGGTACGGGATTTCCGAGGGGGATACAGCATTTATATCGCGCTTATTATCGGGATTCTGATCTTTTTATATATGGGAGATGATTTACAAAAAGCGATCGATTTGCTGCGTTCTCTGACGGACAATACGGGACTGGGCAGCGGTTCTGTGGGAATTCTGTTTAAGGTCCTAGGGATTGCTTATCTGACGGAATTCTCAGCACAGCTATGCAAGGATGCCGGTGTAGCAGCTCTGGGGATGAAGGTAGAACTCGCGGGAAAGCTCATGATTCTTGTGAGTGCGATTCCGGTCTTTACCTCGTTGGCAGACCTGATTCTGTCATTGCTGCAATGAAGCGGCTATGCTTTCTCGGCCTTTTATGGTTGTTATGCAGTCTGCCGGTGCGGGCGGCGGAAGTCCCAGACTGGTCGGGATACGATATGAAAGAGATAGAAAAAGAGATGCAGCAGCTGGAAGAGGAAGACTATTATGATGAGGAGACGGTTGGATACGGCAGCTTTACGGATCTTATGAAGGCGGTTGTGAGCGGTGATATCCGACTCAGTTTTTCAGAAGTGGTATCCCGCCTGTGGGAGAGAATGATTCAGGAGATTCGGGAACAGGGGAGAGAGATTCTGGAATTGGCAGTGTTTCTGATCCTCAGCGGCCTCTTGAAAAATCTGGATGTTTCCTTTGGAAATACACAGGTCGGTCAGGTCGCCTTTTACGTCCTCTTCAGTGCGGCTGTAGCGCTATTGTTCCGAAGCTTTACAGGGGCATATCAGATTGCGCTGCGTGTGGGAGGGAGAGTGAGCCGACTGCTCTTATGTCTGATTCCGGTCCTGGCAGCGATCAAAACAGCGTCCGGCGGACAGATTTCAGCTATGGTAGAGTCCGGAATGCTGATAGGCGGGATTGATTTTGCCTCATGGCTCGTGCAGAATGTGTTTTTTACCGGAATTCTGCTCTTTATCGTATTTGCGTCTGTAGGACAGCTTGCGGGTCAGAATATGACGGGGAGACTCAGTAAATTGGCAAAAAAGTTGGTGCAAAAGGGGATCAAGGCAGTCAGCGGCCTCTTTTTATTTCTGATGGGTTTCCAGGGGCTTAGTGCCGGAGCGGCTGATACTTGGGTCAAAAAAACGATGATCAGCGCGGCCGGAGCCGTCCCGGTGGTGGGAGACGCAATCGGGGGCGCGGTGAATGCCGTCTTTGCGGGGGCGGAACTGATCGGTCGCAGTGTCGGCAGTGCCGGAGTGATTCTGCTGATGGGGATCTGCCTGATTCCGCTGGCACGCCTTGCGGCGATATGGCTTCTGTATAAAGTTGGAGCGGCGCTTCTGTCGCCGATATCTGATCCGAAGCTTACGGAGTTGATCGATGCGGCCGCGGATGCGATAGGAATGCTGATGGGAGTTCTCATTGTATTGATCGGCATGTTTTTATGCGGATTGGGGATTTTTTTGCGGGGAGTATAGGGGGCAACGGAATGAATGCATGGATACGGCAAATCATTATCTTTACGATTTTCGCGGCGGTTTTTGAGACGATGCTGCCCAAGTCGGATATGAAAAAATATATTCGGATGATTTTGGGTGTCTTTATGATCCTGGTGGTGGCGGAACCATTGTTTGGACAGAAAGTTGAATTTCCGGCCTACGCGCAGCAGGAGGTGGAGACAGCCGCGCAGCCGGTAATGGAACAGGTAGAAGAACAATATGAGTATTATATCCGTCAGGCACTGGAACAGGAGATTGAAGGGGAGGAGATAGAGATTGATGAGGTGAGATGTCTCCTGGGGGCTGACGGGATTCTGCAGCAGATCAAGGTCGTCTGCACATCGAAGGGAAGCGAGGCGTGGGTTGTCCTGCGGGTTGATAAAAAGAAGGAAGAACAGAGGGCGGCGGAACTGCAGGAGCGTTTTCAGCAGCTTCTGGAGACCAATGTGACGGTGGAGTGGAGAATCTGATATGAAGATAGAATGGAAGAAATGGATGAAAGGCGGAGAGGAGGGTAAGAAGGATCTCTTTTCGGCAATATTTCCCTTCCTCCTCCTGGGGACAGTCATAATTCTGGTGCTGACGAATACCAATAGGAATATACCGGATACGGCGGGCAATGACGTCTCCCGCGGGCAGGAAGTCCGACAGACGGATGCGGATGCTTATGCCAGAATGCTGGAAGAGAAGCTGACGGATGCTTTTTCCAGAATGAATGGCGTGGGCAGAGTGCAGGTCCATGTAACGCTTACGGGGAGCGGCGAAGACACCGTGCTGAAAGATGAGGGCAAAAAGGCGGAGAACATCCGTGAGGAAGCAAGCGGAGCGATACGCACTTCGGATCAGACGGAAACAGAGGAGACGACGGTGACGGACAGCACCGGAAATCCTTATGTTCTGAGTTCGAGGTATCCTAAGATCCAGGGAGTGCTGATCGTTGCCCAGGGAGCCTCTTCCGCAGTGGTCAGGGGGGAGCTTCTGGCGGCCGCTTCTACCTTACTGGGCCTGTCGTATCAGCAGATCCAGGTAGCAACATATCAGTCGTAGGAGGGTTATTCCATGAGTCGGTTCAGAAAAAATCAGGCAGTCATCGTTGCGTTGGTGCTAATGGTCGTCGTCGCCGGATATCTTAATTTCACCAGTAAGACGGCACAGACAGGCGGCAAGGCACAGACCGGGGAAACGTCCGCTTTCCTCGCGGACGGATTTGAAGAAGGGACGTTGCTTCCCACAGGGGAAACCAGTGCGGCCGAGCAGGGAGCGCAAGCGGAGGGACAGGGAGATACAGCTCTGCCGGTAACGGGAGAGAATGAAGAAGGCTCGGAAACGGAAGGAACGGGAGAGAATTTGCCGGGAACGGCAGTTTTGGTGGACAGTGATGCGGTAATTCCGGAATATTTTGCGGAGGCGAAGGTAGAACGGGAAAATGCCAGAGCAAAGAGTCAGGATATTCTCTATGACCTGATGGCCAATGCGGATACGCCGGATTCGGAGAAGTCATTGGCGGCACAGGAGATCATCGCTCTGCAGAAACGGATGGAGAATGAAGCGGCTGCGGAGGCTATGATCAAAGCCAAGGGCTTTAACGAGGTTTTTGTGCGGATCTACGATGAAAATGTGGATGTCATTGTGGACCGGGAAGAGATCAGCAAGCAGGAGGCAGCGCAGGTGCAGGATATCATCACACGCGTGACAGGCGCGGAGGCTTCCAAGATTCGCATCAGTCTGCTAAAGGTAGGCAGTACGGACAGTTCCTCCGGAAAATAAAATATGGGTTTACAATTGGAAGAAAAACGTATATAATAAGGATGGAGTGAAACGGGCCGGATTTTGCTTCCGGCCCGAAATTATATATGGATATGGAGGTACCGGATGATGGAAGAAGAGAGGAAGGTCAGCGTAATTACCGAGCAGCAGACAGGGAAGGTTAAGATTGCGGACGAAGTCGTGGCAATCATTGCGGATCTTGCGATTAGCGATATCAAAGGTATTCTGACACTGGGCGGCCGTAAGGGTAAGCGCAGCTATGGCAAGGGAATCGGCGTCAGGATTGACGGCAACGATGTCTATTGCGACGTGGCTCTGGTGCTGCGTCAGGGATACAAGGTCAATCAGGTGGCGATTCCGGTGCAGCAGAAGATCAAGGCGAGCATTGAGAATATGCTGGAGATGAACGTAAAAGAAGTCAACGTATGCATCGTCGGGATTCAGAAGGATAAGAGCAAGGAAGAGTAAAACACAGCCCAGAGAGCTGAAAGAGAGGAACTTTGATATATGAGCAGAAAGACAGCGCGTGAGCACGCGTTCCGGCTCCTGTTCTCCACGCAGTTTCAAAATGAGAGCGTGGATACGATGCTGGAGAGATATTTAGAGGCGAATCCCGGTGTAGAGCCGGAGGAGAAGGATCTGAACTTTATTCGTACGGAAGTCGCTGGAACCCTTCAGCACCAGCAGGAGATCAACCAGGAGATTGAAGGGGCTTTGCAGGACTGGAAGCTGAGCCGTTTGTCCCATGTGGACCTGGCGATCCTGCAGATCACGGTCTATGAGATGCGCTATGAAGAAGAGATTCCCGTGAGCGTCAGCATTAATGAAGCGGTAGAACTTGCCAAAAAGTACAGCTCAGACGCGGCTCCGGCATTTATTAACGGAGTGCTTGGAACCATCGCCGGCCGCCCGGAAGATGAAAAATAATATGGAGCGTCCGGTATATCGGGTGTCTCAGGTGAATGCGTATGTGAAACGTATGCTCACGCAGGACATTATGCTGTCCAATTTGCGCATGACCGGGGAGATCAGCAATTATAAGCGGCATTCCTCCGGTCATTTGTATTTTGCGCTCAAGGATGCCGGAGCGGCGATCAGTGCCGTGATGTTTGCTTCTGACGCGGCAGCGCTGCGCTTTTTACCGAAGGAAGGGCAGAAGGTCATTGTTCAGGGGGCGGTATCGCTCTATGAAAAAACAGGACAATACCAGTTTTATGTGCGCAGGATGGAGCCAGATGGGATTGGCGCGCTCTATCAGGCATTCGAGGCATTGAAGCAAAAGCTGGAGGCGGAGGGACTTTTCGCGCCGGAGAGGAAGCGCCCGATTCCGTCCTATCCGCAGACTGTGGCGATTGTTACATCGCCGACAGGGGCTGCGGTACAGGATATGATTCAGATTGCAAGACGGAGGCATCCGGGCATCCGTCTTATTGTTGTACCTGTACTGGTTCAGGGAGAGCAGGCGGCGCCTTCGATCATAAGAGGACTGAAGCAGGCAGAGCAAAGCGGAGCGGATACGGTGATTGTCGGAAGAGGCGGCGGATCGATCGAGGATCTGTGGGCTTTTAACGAGGAGAGCGTGGCCAGAGCCATTGCGGCCTGTACAGTGCCGGTGATCTCCGCGGTCGGGCACGAAACGGATTTTACGATTGCGGATTTTGCCGCGGATTTGCGTGCGCCGACGCCATCCGCCGCTGCGGAGCTTGCGGTGCCTATGGCGGCGGAACTTTTAGAGGAAGTGCATGGGCTGCGCCAGAGACAGGAAGCGGCTGTATTTCGGAAAATACAGCAGGAACGCCGTTTCTTGAGCCAGCTGATGGATCGGCCGCTGTACCGCAGCCCGCAGAGGATGTTGGAAGGAAGAAGACAGGAACTGGATATGCTTTGGGACAGAGTACAGTCCGGGATGGCAGGACGTCTGAAGGAGCTGCGCGGCGATCTGCAGCAGTTGGAGCTGCGCCTTGCTTATCTGGATCCCAGACATCCCCTGGAACGGGGATATGTCTATATGACGAACATGGACGGGCAGATGGTCAGCAAGGTACGGGAGGTACAGTGCGGAGATCCGCTGCGGGTTTTCCTGCAGGATGGCCGTATCATAACGCAGGTACAGGAAGTACAGGAGGAAAACGATGGAGCAGAAGATGACATTTGAAGAGGCGTTGGAGCGCCTGCGCCAGATCACAGAGAAGATGGAGGATCCGGGTATGCCTCTGGCGGAGCTTTCCTCCTTATATAAAGAAGGACGGGAGCTGTACCGATATTGTCAGGAGGCCCTGGATCTGACAGAGAAGGAGCTGATCATCCTGACAGGAGGAGAAGCCGATGGAATTCAATGATTTTTTAAGACAGGAGCAGCCGCGCCTGGAGGAGACGCTCCGGCAGGCGGTTTCTCATCGGGGACGTTATGAAGCAAGAGTATGGGAGGCCATGGAGTATAGCCTCATGGCAGGCGGCAAAAGGATCCGCCCACTGATGCTGGAGCTGGCGGCATGGGCCGCCTCGGGACGTCCAGAGGCTATGGAGGAAGTGCGTCCGTTTGCGGAGGCATTGGAGATGATCCATACATATTCGTTGATTCATGATGATCTGCCGGCCATGGACAATGACGATTACCGTCGCGGGAGGCTGACCAATCATAAGGTGTATGGAGAGGGCATGGCTGTTCTGGCAGGGGACGGACTCTTGAATCTGGCGTATGAAACGATGTTGGATGCGGTGATTCGTGATCCGCGCCCAGGGAGAATTCAGGCGGCGGCAACAATCGCTCACGCGGCAGGCCCGCTGGGAATGGTAGCAGGTCAGACGGCGGACATCCTTGCGGAAGAGGGCCGGGTGACGGAAGAACATCTGGAATATATAGAGAAGAATAAGACGGGACAGCTGATCACGGCAGCGCTCGCCGCCGGAGTACAGGCAGTGGGCGGAAAGCCTGAGCAGGTACAGGCAGTCTGTGAGGCAGGCATGGCATTTGGACGGGCGTTTCAGATTCAGGATGATCTGCTGGATATAGAAGGGGATCCCGCGGTTTTGGGCAAGGCTACAGGACACGACGCAGAGAATGAGAAGGTGACATTTGTCACACTCTATGGGACGGAGGAAGCCAGAAGGCGGGTCAAGGAGCTTTCCGTAAGGGCGGAAGAGGCCTTAAGAGGCTTTGAGAACCCGGCCGGAGAGCTGTTGAGATATTGGATACGGGAGCTAATATACAGAAAAAAGTAAGGTGAGAGAATCGATGGGTTCCATATTGGATACGATACAAAGCCCGGAAGACGTGCGCAGGCTGACACAGGAGCAGACGGTGCAGCTTGCGGATGAGATACGGCAGTTCCTGATTTTGAATGTGTCCAGAACGGGAGGACACCTGAGCGCCAATTTGGGTGTGGTAGAGCTTACGCTCGCATTGCACCGGCAGTTCCATTCTCCGGAGGATAAGATCATCTTTGATGTGGGGCATCAGGCCTATACGCATAAGATCATTACCGGACGCAGGGATCAGTTTTCCAGACTGCGTCAAAAAGAGGGACTCAGCGGATTTCCCAAGACAGAAGAGAGTCCGCATGATATTTTCAATACAGGGCACGCGTCGACCTCGATTTCGGCGGCGCTGGGAATCGCGAAGGCCAGAGACATGAAAGGTGAGGATTACCATGTGGTCGCGGTGATCGGAGACGGAGCGATGACTGGCGGCATGACATATGAGGCCATGAATCAGGCGGGACAGGATAAAACGCCTATGATTGTGGTTCTGAATGATAATCAGATGTCGATCGGGCCCAATGTGGGCGCCCTTGCGAGACGTATGGGAGTATTGCGCACCAAGAAGAGCTACCTGGATATGAAGCAGCATATGCACATGCTGCTGGATAAAACGGAAAGCGGCGGTGCGCTGAGCAGTTTCCTGAGAACAACCAAACGAAGAATCAAATATTTTTTGTTATCAGGAGTCTACTATGAAGAACTGGGATTTACGTATCTGGGACCGGTAGATGGGCATGATATCGCCGCGCTGGAAAAGGTTTTGGCGCAGGCGAAGCGTCTGCGTGAGCCGGTGTTGGTGCATGTCCGGACAGTGAAGGGAAAGGGATATAGGCCGGCAGAACGGGATGCGGCGGCCTTTCATGGTGTCGGGCGATTTGATCCGGAGACAGGAGCTTCGGCTCCCGCAGAAGGGGAGAGCTGGGCCCATGCAGTCGGAAGCCAGCTGGAGAGTTTTGCCAGAGACAATGACCGGATGGCGGTTATTACAGCGGCCATGCCCCTGGGAACCGGTGTACAGCGTTACAGCGGTCTGTATCCCAAGCAGTTCTATGATGTGGGAATTGCGGAGGAACATGCGGTTACCTTTGCGGCAGGACTGGCTAAGGGCGGAGTCAAACCGTATGTGGTGATCTATTCCACATTTTTGCAGCGGGCATACGATCAGGTGCTGCATGACGTGTGTCTTCAGAACCTGCCGGTAACATTTCTGGTGGATCATGCGGGAATTGTCGGAGAGGACGGAGAGACACATCAGGGGATTTATGACATCGCGTATCTGGGACATATCCCCAATATGGTCCTGATGGCGCCTTCAGATCGGGAGGAGCTGTGTCGGATGATGCGTTTTGCGGCAGAGTATTCTGGGCCGATATCGATTCGCTATCCGAAGGGAATACTGCCGGCCCAGCCGGAGAACTGCCGACCGGAGATTACGCTGGGACAGGGATATTTCACAAGGGAACCGGAAGGCGCGGATACTCTGATCCTGGCATTGGGAATCTGCCGGCAAAAGGCAGAAGAGGCGGCAGATCGGCTGGCGGCGCAGGGGATCCGTGTGGCGGTAGCCGATGCCCGTTTTGTACATCTGTCGGATGCGTGGCTGGCACAGCTTATGGGTCGCTACCGGCGGATTGTGACCGTAGAAGATCATGTCGGAACGGACGGATTTGGAGCGGAAATCCGTCTTCAGGCGCGGGAACCGGACAGAGTGCGTGTGCTTGCGCTGCCGGACCGTTTTATTGAACAGGGAAATCGTGAAGTGCTGCTGGAACGCTATAAGATCAGCGTACGCGGAATTATGGAAATGGTGGAGAATTGGAATGCAGAAGCATAAAGAACGGCTGGATGTGAGGATGGTGGCGGAGGGACTGACGCCCTCAAGAGAAAAGGCAAGAGCGATGATCATGTCCGGCAATGTATTTGTTGACGGACAGCGGGAGGATAAGGCGGGGACGATGATTCCGGATACAGCGGCAATCACGGTCAAGGGACAGGCAATGCCTTATGTGAGCCGTGGAGGTCTCAAGCTGGAAAAAGCCATGCAGGCCTTTGGCCTGGAGCTTAGCGGTTGTATCTGCATGGATGCCGGAGCCTCCACCGGGGGATTTACGGACTGCATGCTGCAAAATGGCGCGGCCAAGGTCTATGCCATTGATGTCGGCTATGGACAGTTGGCGTGGAAGCTGCGGACGGATGAACGTGTGGTGGTATTAGAGAAGACCAATGTACGATATCTGAATGAAGAGCTGGTGCCGGAGCTGTGCGATTTCGCTTCCGCGGATCTCTCATTTATTTCGCTGACGAAGGTGCTGGAATCCATAGCCTCCAGAATTCGGGAAGAAGGCAGAATGGTCTGCCTGGTAAAACCGCAGTTTGAGGCAGGACGGGAAAAGGTCGGGAAAAAGGGTGTGGTCCGGGAGCCGGAGACCCATGAGGAAGTGCTGAGGATGGTGACGGACTGGGTACAGCAGCATGGTTTTCATATATTAGGATTAACGTATTCTCCGGTGCGCGGCCCGGAGGGTAATATTGAATATCTTCTCTATCTGGAGAAGAAAGCAATGCCCGCGCAGGAGTGGACGGACGAGATCAAAAAGGTGGTGAAGGAATCCCATGAAACCCTCTAAATTCGTGATTTTAGCGAACCCTTCCAAGGACCCTGAGGGAAAAGAGACAAGGAGAATCAGTGAATATTTGCGGTCTCGTGGGGCACAGGTCTGGGTGCTTGCCGAAGAGAACGGACAGATACCGCAGGGAATCGGAGACTGTCCGGTACTGCAGGAGGAGCGAGAGATCGGAGAGATGGATATGGCCCTCATCCTGGGCGGAGATGGGACGATGCTCTCCAGCGCAAGAAGGCTTCACTACTATCATGTACCGATGCTTGGAATCAATCTGGGACATCTGGGTTTTTTGACGGGCTGCGAAAAAGAAGATTTTCAGCAGGTACTGGAAAAGGTGCTTGCCGGAGATTTTCAGGAAGAAGAACGGGTTATGCTGCGGGGCAGAATCGTTCATGCCGGGGATCAGACCGAACAGCATTTTACAGGTCTGAATGACGCGGCGGTTACCCGGGCGGCTTTTTCAAGGATGCTTACGATCGGAGTCGAGGTCGAGGGCAGGTTTATGGATTTTATTCAGGCGGATGGTATGATTGTAGCGACGCCGACGGGATCGACCGGTTATAATCTATCTGCCGGAGGGCCGATTGTCGTGCCTTATGCCAGGGCGATTCTTATTACACCCATCTGCCCCCGTTCGTTGAGCATGCGTTCTGTCGTGATCTCAGAGAAAGAAGAAGTATGCTTCTATGTACTGCCGGAAGAAGGCGTAGAGAAAATGCCGGAGCTGATGCTGACTTTGGACGGACAACAGGGGTATTCCATTGCGCCGGGAGACAGGGTCTATATCAGCGTGGATCCGGTCGGAATCCATCTGGTTCGGACAGCGGAAAATACTTTTTTTGATACATTGAGAAAAAAGCTTTTTAAAGAATAGGAGGAGCAAAGGAATGAAGGCAGACCGTCAGGCAAGAATTTTGGCGCTGATTACAGAACATCCCATCGAGACACAGGAAGAGCTGGCAGACCGTCTCGTGGCAGAAGGGTTCAAGGTGACGCAGGCCACAGTATCCAGAGATATCCGCGAATTGAGACTGACCAAAGTGATTGGCGCGAACGGCAGACAGTGCTATGCCTTTCTGTCACCCAAGGACCCGGCGTATTTTCAGAGGTTCGTTCGAGTATTGCAGGATGGTTTTGCTTCCGCGGAGACCGCGGGAAATATTCTTGTCATCAAGACTGTGATCGGAATGGCAATGGCGGTAGCAACGGCGCTGGACAATCTGGAACTGTCGGAGATCGTAGGCTGTATCGCCGGAGACGACACAATCTTTGCGGCGGCGCGTACGCCGGAGGATTCGGTACGGCTTCAGGAGAAGATCCGGCGGATTGTAGAAAATGGTCTGGAGTAAGGCAGGGGGAAGAATATGCTGACGCATCTGCGGGTAAAAAATATCGCGCTGATCGATGATATCGCGTTGGATCTGGATGAAGGACTGAATATTTTAACCGGTGAAACCGGCGCCGGTAAGAGTATTATTATGGGCGCTGTCAATCTGGCTCTGGGAGCCAGGGTTTCCAAGGAGCTATTGGGCGACAGGGAAAAACCGGCACAGGTGGATCTGGTATTTGATGTGACAGGTACAAGCGCGGAAAAACATCTGATGGAGATCGGACTATTAAAGCCGGAAGATGGAGGCGAAGTCCTTTTGTCCAGGCGGATTGCGCCGAACGGCCGCGCCGTCAACCGGTTGAACGAAGAGATTGTGACAGCGGCGGCTTTGCAGAGGGCGGCAACGCTTTTGATTGATGTACATGGACAGCATGAACACCAATCGCTGCTGGATGCCAGGCGTCATATTGATCTGCTGGACCGCTTTGATGAGCGGACGGGGGCGCTGAAGGGACAGTTGCGCGGCCTGCTGGAGCAGTACCATGCCAAGGAGACGGAGTATCAGGAATGGAGCCGGCAGGCTGGCGATAAGGAGAGGATTCTCGCTCTGATGCAATATGAAGCGCAGGAGATCGATGAGGCGCAGATTCAGGAGGGAGAAGAAGAGGAACTGATCGCGTCGGTTCGTCTGGCACAGTCCGCGGTCCATATTCAGGAGGCTTGTCTGGCGGCGTATGGAGCGCTCAGAGGCGAGGGAGATTATGGCGAAGGCGGTGTGGACGCTTTGAACCGGGCCCTGTCGGAGCTGCAGGATATCGAAGGCCTGGACGAGGAAAAGCTCTCGCCGATCCTTTCTTCTCTGGCGGATGCCGCCGCGATTGCGGAGGATGCCGCATCGGAGATCAAACGGTACGGAGAGGACGCGCAGACGGATCCGGAGGCGTTGGAAGAGATGCGGGAACGTCTGGAACAGATCCGGAAGCTCAAGGGAAAGTATGGCGGAAGTATTGAAAAGATTCGGCAGTATCGGGAAGAATTGGAAGGATCCATCCGTAAGATTGAGAATCTCAATGAGACTCTGGATGGGTTGAAGAAGGCTATAGAGCGGCTGCAAGGACAGCTGGAGAAGACGGCCGGGCAATTGAGCGTCCTTCGGAAGAAGGCGGCCCAAACGATCGCCGGAGAGATTACAGCGTTATTGAAGACACTGCAGTTCCAGGATCCGGAGTTTTCGGTAGAGATCACGGCCAGAGATACAGTCGGAGCAAAGGGTAAGGATCAGGTACAGTTTATGATCCGCACGAACGTAGGGGAAGCCATGCGTCCGCTTAATAAAATCGCTTCCGGCGGTGAGATCTCGCGTATTATGCTGGCGATCAAGACGGTACTCGCGCAGCGCGACGAGATTCCGACATTGATTTTTGATGAGATAGATACCGGAATCAGCGGAAGAACGGCTCAGAGTGTCGCGGAAAAGCTGGCGCTGATCTCCCGGTTCCATCAGATTATCTGTATCACGCATTTGCCGCAGATTGCGGCCATGGCAGATCATCATCTGCGTATTGAAAAGAATGTATATGAAGGGCATGCCCATACGGAGGTCGCGCAATTGGATCCGAAAGAATCCGCAGAGGAGCTGGCCCGAATGTTGGGCGGCGCGCAGATGACAGAAACAGCCAGACAAAACGCGCTTGAAATGAAAAATTTGGCTGCAGAATGGAAAAAGCATAATTCAGACGGCAATGTGAGACAATAGACAAAGAAATCCACTTATAAAGGAGTGAGAGCTTTGTTAAGTCATAAGCAGCGCGGTCTGAAGTCTCCGGGAGAATCGGAGAAAAAAGCAAGATGGTGGAAGTATATGCAAATCGCGATTCCAATCCTCTTGCTTTTTTTATATGCGTTTCTATATTGGAGCATTCCGGATGAGATCCGCCTTCTGTCCGGCCAGAATACATCTCTGTCGTACGCATGGTATTGCAGTCTTGAGATTGAAGAAACACAGGCCATTCAGGTGGCATCCTCGGATGTTTCGCCCAATCCTCAGATCTATTTGACCGGCAGGTCGGAGGAACGTGCCGGGACAGAAGCGGTCGTATCACTGTTCGGAGTCCTTCCCTTAAAAAAGGTAAGGGTAGAGATCTGGCCGCAGATGGATCTGATTCCCATGGGAACAGCGGTAGGTATCGATATCCGAACCGACGGCATCCTGGTTTTGGGACTCGGGGAAGTGACGGAAGCGGATGGCACACATAAAAGTCCGGCCAAAGGAGTGCTGTATTCCGGCGACAGAATCTATAAGATCGATGGAGAGAGGATCCAGGGAAAACAGGAGATGATGGAAAAGATAGCAGCCTGTCAGGGCCGCAGCCTACTTCTGGATATCCGGCGCGGAGAAAATGATATGCAGGTGAGAGTACAGCCGGCACTTAGTGCGGACGGAAGCTATAAAATTGGTCTGTGGATCCGTGACAGAGCGCAGGGAATCGGGACATTGACTTATGTGGATCCGCTGTCAGGGCAATTCGGCGCAGTAGGACACGGAATGATGGACATCGATCTAAAAGAACTCCTGCCTGTTGGAGAGGGGACGATCTGTCAGGCCGTGATCAGCCGCGTGAAAAAGGGGGATGTCGGGGAA
>CAVGBV010000066.1:0-14428 GCA_963627615.1 Alloprevotella sp. | reverse complement strand
GTGTACCAGATATTTTTAGAAATCCAGGGAAACCTATAGATATCTGGTACACCTAGGAGTCTCACTCCCAAGTGTACCAGAGTTTTGGTATAAGGATTCTTTTATTGCGCTTCCTGTGCAGGTGTCTTCAGCTTTTTCCACACGGTACACAGCATGGTGATATAGCAGGCGCTGCCGCCGATAAAGTTGGAGATCGGCTCCGCCAGGAAAACGCCCCTGACTCCCAAGCCACCGATATGCGGCAATATCAGAGTCAAAGGGATAACGATGATTCCCTTGCGCAGGATGGAGAAAAAGATGGCGAACTTGGCTTTGCCCTGGCTGACAAAGACGGATTGTCCTGAAAACTGCAGGGACATCATAAAGAAGCCAAAGAAATAGATCCCCATCATCGGCACGCCTAGTTCGATCATCTGCGACTCACTGTTGAAGATATGGATGAAAAACTCCGGGAACAACAGCAGCAGGATCCAGATCACTGTGGTATAGATGATGCAGAACAATGACATAAAACGAATGCCCTGACGCACTCTGGCGTATTCCCGCGCGCCGTAATTGTACCCGAGTACCGGTTCTGAGGCCGCTGTAAGCGTGGATGTCGGCATGGTCACAACCTCTCGTATAGAATTGATTACTGTCATGATGCCGACATAGATATCTCCGCCGAACTGCTGCAGCGTCGCGTTGCATACGATCTGAACTCCGCTGTTCGTCACCGACATAACAAAGCCCGGTGTACCCAGAGCGATGCTCTCCCTCAGCAGACTCCAATGGACCCCCATACTTCTTTTCCGCAGCCGGATCGGACACTGCTTACCGATCAGAACCCGGAACACCCACAAACTGGATACCCCCTGTGACAGAATGGTCGCGAGCGCCGCGCCGCGGACTCCCATATTGAAAACAAAAATAAAGATCGGATCCAGCACCAGATTCAGCACCGCGCCCAGCATTACCGTGAGCATTCCCTTACGGGCCATACCCTGCGCGTTGATAAAATAATTCATCCCCATGCAAACCGTAACAAAGACTGTTCCCAAAAGGTAGATCTCCAGATACTGATCCGCATACGGGAAGGTATCGTCGCTCGCGCCGAACAGGTACAGAATCGGCTGCTTGATCAGCATACACAGGATCATCAGCACAATGCCGGCAGAGATCAGCATCGTAAAGGACATCCCCATCAAACGCTCGGCCCGCTCCTCATCCCCTTTACCTCTTGCGATGGAAAACAGTGCGGCGGAACCCGTACTGAAGAGATTGGAAAAAGCCGTAATAATCGTTATGATGGGAAAGGTCAGTCCCAAGCCTGTCAGAGCCAGCGTCGAATTCTCCGGCAGATGCCCGATATACATTCGGTCCACAATATTGTAGAGCAGATGGACCAGCTGCGCCAGGGTCATAGGTCCCGCCAACCGCAGGATATTGCCTCTCATACTGCCTTTACTGAAATCATTGCCGCTCGCCATCATTCTTCTCCTCTCAAGTGTCACTTACTTTAGTATAGCACACCTGAGAGGAGGATTCCATGGAGATTTTTTCCGTTTTTTGTATTATCTGTACTGTCTGACCGCGTTCCAGGCAAGGCGCTGAATCAACGCTGCCTGTTCCTCGCGGATCGGTCCGCCGGCCATTCCGAAGGTGTGAGACTCCGGAATCCCCAGTCCTTCCGGCGATTCGCCGAAGATCATGGCATAATAGACGCAGGCCGCGGCATAGTTGCCCAGATTGTTCTGGTGTCCCAGATCACCGCCCTCCAAACCCGGTGTGATATAGGGATCCGCCTGATCGATATATTTCTCGGTCAGTTCCTCATACACGGCGGCAACCGGCGCTACCATACGGATGCCAATCTCTCTTGCGATATGCTTGTACCACTCCAGATTGGCCAGCGTCATCCCATGCTGAGTCAATGTCAGATGGTAGGTCCGCCCATCCTTCTCATAGCTGTCTCCTACCTGTCCGAGATGCCACGGCTTCACTCCGCGGCCCTGTAAAAACCCAAAACGGTATGCCTGCGGAACCCAGAGAATCATCTGCGCTCCCTTACGCAAGGACTTTCCATACAGGATTTTAGCTCCCGCAAGCATCCGTTCCCGCCGCTCATACCATCCGTCCCCGGCCGGCAGAGCCTCATCGCTGTTGCCCGCGAATGAGCAGAAGTCATAATAGGAATTCGCGTCCAATACCTTATCGCACTGCTCCGCTCTCTGTTCACTGCCCGGAACCAGTCCTGCATATTGGGCAATTCCTGTCCCGCCCCAATAGCTGTAGGCCACCTGCGCATTCCAGCCGCCCATTTTGGCAAGCTCTCTGAAATAATAATAGGCGCTGTCCCATAACCCGGTAAAGCTATGGCCGATAAACGCGACTCTGGGACCTCTTGCCACAAAATTCAGTGTTACGCTAAGCTCCTCCTCCGGGAAATCATAGACCAGGCTCCGTCTCCAACGGCTGTCCTCCATCACGTCCTCCGGCCAGACCAGAGCATGATGTTTTTTATCCTGATAAACGCCTCTCTTGGGATCAAACAGTCCCGGATCAATATACCGTCTCTCTCCCTCATAATACCCGACCGGAATAAAAGTATCCGGCTTTCTGTTTTTTCCGGGTTTCCAGGTGCTCTCTGCTTCGATACAATCGATATATCTCGCTTTCTTTTCCTTTTTCTCCGTGATGATCATCACGATATCGCAGACACGAAACCGATTCTTATTCCAGACTTTTATCACTTTTTTTCCGTCTCTGTCTACAGCTACGCGTACTTCCAGTCCATATTTCTGCCGCATTTTACTCTCCTCTGTTATTTAATAAAATGCACCTGTTCGCAAATCTTTCGGATTGCCTCTTCTTTGCGCTTGTTATACAAAACCTTCTGATTCTCAAACATATTCTGCCCCAGGGTATCGATCGAAACGATCAGCGGCCCGAATTCCCGCACCTGGCAATGCCACAGGGTCTCCGGCATACCCAAATCCTTCCACTGCGCGTCTACAATCTTTTCCACCCGAACGGCCGCCACTACGGCATTGCCTGCCGGAAATACACAGTGAATGGCGCCGAACTCTCTGCAGGCCCGTTCCGTATTTTCCTTCATTCCACCCTTACCGATGATGACTCGTACGCCTGTCTCCCGGACAAAATCATACTCGAACTTTTCCATGCGCATACTGGTCGTCGGGCCGACAGAAACCATCTGAAACGTACCGTCATCCAAAGGCCGAATAATCGGTCCCGCATGAAAAATCGCGCAGTCCCGCACATCCACCGGCAGCGGAAGCCCCTCTTCTACCAGGCGTCGATGCGCTACATCGCGGCAGGTCGTCATGCTCCCATCCAGATACAGAATATCTCCGATCCGGATCTCTTCCAGGTCCTCTCTGGAAACCGGTGTCACCAGGACTTTTTTCCCGTTTCTGTATTCTATCATTATAGCTTCACCCCCGAATGCGATGTAATCGTATAGTTCAGATCCTTGTCAAATATGATATGTCCGCGCCGGTGACTCCAGCATCCCACATTGACCGCGACTCCGATGGTGGACGGATGTCTGGCTGTGTTCTCTACATGAACTCCCAGCACCGAATACTTGCCGCCCATCCCCTGCGGGCCGAGACCAATCTCATTGATTCCATCCTCCAGGAGCTTTTCCAAAAGCGCCGCGCGCTCGTTCTCATTATGCGATCCCAACGGCCGCATCAATGCCTTCTTGGAGAGCAGCGCTGCTGTCTCCACCGAAGTCGCCACACCGACTCCCACCAAAAGCGGCGGGCAGGCATTGAGTCCATAGCTTGTCATCACATCCATTACAAACCGAACTACGCCTTCATAGCCCTCGCCAGGCATCAGTACCATAGCGTGCCCAGGCAGCGTACATCCGCCGCCTGCCATATATGCATCGATTTCGCAGTCTGACGAATCCGGAACAATCTCCCAGAACACCGTCGGTGTCCCTTTTCCTACATTTTTTCCGGTGTTATACTCGTCAAAGGTCTCTACACTGTTATGACGCAGCGGCGCCCGAACCGTCGCGCGAACCACCGCTTCCTTTAATATCCTCTCCAATTTGCTCAAAAGTGGAAATTCGGATCCGCAGCGCACCCAGAACTGCAGGACTCCTGTATCCTGACAACTCGGCCGGTTCAGCCGAAGCGCCAGCTCCTGATTCTCCTGCATCGTATCGTACAGCAAACGGGCGAGCGGGCTTTCTTCTTTTTGCTGAAGCTCCTTTAACTTAGCTGTCACATCGTCCGGCAGCACTTTGGCAATCTGGGCGACAAAGCTTGCCATCCATTCTGTCATCAATTCCGCTTGCAGCTCTGTCAGTTTCTCATACTGCTTTGATTTCGCCATTTTGTACCTCCTGATCATAGTCATATCACAAATTTATGCGTCGCATAAAATATTGTATCCAAAATATGATGATATACTAACAAAAACCAGCGTACTTGTCAAGCATCCCTTGCAAAAATACGCTGGTTTTTTCTAGGCGTAATAGGTCAGCATGTCCTCCATGCTGCGCCTGATATGACTCCTCATCAAAGACGCCGCTTCTTCAGCGTCTCCGCTGCACATCGCGGACAGAATTTCTTCATGTTCCCGCATGGAGACCTTGGCATACTCTCCTTCTGAAACGGTCACACCCATGGACAATCCGTTCCAAAGCTCTGTCAAGAGTCTGCACAGCTTCCGGTTCTGCGCGGCCAGCCAGATCTCCTGATGAAAAGCGAAATTGAACTGACTGTAGCCGTCGGATCCTTCCCTCTCCAGGTGGTCTCGGGCTGCCTGAAAGGTGTTTACGATTCCGGACAGGTCGGAGCCCTTACTCACTGCCAGGCGAACTGCCTGCTCCTCCAGGATCTCACGCAGCTCATAATGCTCCCGGATGGAATCCTGACCAATCCCCAGAACCCTGGCTCCTCGGTTCTGCCGAAGTTCAATCAATCCGTCCCGCTCCAGCACCTGAAAAGCCTCCCGCACCGGTGTTGTGGAGATTCCAAGCTCTTTGGCCACTTCCTCCAGAGTGATGATCTCACCCTCCTGAAGCTGCCTGGACAGGACCGCTTTGCGCAGCTCCGATATCGCCTGCTCTCTGGCAGACGGAAGCCGTACCGGCTTTAATGCCATTCCGTCTCCCCCTTCCATTGTCTCACAATATGCTCGGACAGACTCTGAAAATACTGCCGCATTCTGCGCTGTCTCTCCTGCTCTGTCTCAGCCAGAAGAATCTCTCGAAGCGCATTCTCCTGCGCCTCCTGTCCGCCTAACGCGCAGGCATACGAAATACAATACCTTGCCGCATCCGTCAGGATCTTCTTAAAATACGGATTCTTGCATTCTGACGCTAATACCTGATGCCACCTAGCCGCTTTTTCTGTATAGGCCGTCAGACGCTCCCGCACGGCGGCGTCTTCCAGGACAAAGCATTCCAAGCCGCTCCACACCTGAAAGATCTCATATAATTCCTTTTCTTCTGGGCAGTAGGCTGTCACATGCCGCGTGGAAAGCCTGCAGGCCAGCCCCAGACTCTCCAGAATCCCCAACGCCTCCCGTACCGGTATTCTGGAGGTCTCCAGGAGGCCGGCGACCGTTTCCTGACGCAGCTCCTCGCCGGAAGGAATCCGTCCCGACAGAATCTCTTCTGCCAGCTGAGCCGCAATCACTTCACATGTCCTGCCGCGCATAATCTCTCTCATAACCGGACTCTCCCTCCTTATCAGGAACGAATTGATATTGTCCAGAATCCTGTATCGGATCCCTTCTCCCGAAACAACCGGGCGCATTCTTCTACGGTACTGCCTGAGGTATAGATATCGTCTACAATCAAAATCTTACCCGCCGGGATCTCCTCCATAAGCGCAAATGCCCCCTGCAGACTCGCCCGGCGGCTTCCAGCGCCCTGCTGCTTCAAAGGAGCCGTATTTTTGATCCGCGCCAGACCTTCCCATACCGGAAGGCCCGTTTTGTCTCCCAGCGCATGTGCCAACTCTGCCGCCTGGTTGTAGCCTCTCTCCCGCAGCCGCCTGGGATGGACCGGTACGGGCACCAGAACAGCCCTACCCTGCTCTTCCAGCCACGCTCTGTCATACTGTGCCATCCACGCGGCGTAGACCCGGGCATGATCCCGCATACCGGCATATTTGAAATTCTGTATGGATTCCCGCATCGCGCCCTGATACAGAAACGTACTCCGTCCGGCAGTCCTGTTGCCGTGTTCACGGCATCCAAAGCAGCGTGCTCCTGCATGCTCCACCGGACGGCTGCATATCGGGCACCGCGGGCCTTCCGGCAAAAACGCCTCCGCGCGGCACCGCCCGCACCAGAATAAATCCTCTCGGATATCCATCCGCTGTCCGCATAACAGACATCGGCGCGGATACAGCATCCGTAAAAGGACCTCAGATACTTTCATCCAAAGTCCTCTCTTTTCCGAAAGCTTCCCTTAAGCGAAGCTGCAAAGCGCTGTTGCGCAGCGTCGGACGGTCATTGTCCACCATCTTCCGCACCGTTCCTTCGTCCCCAATGATCACGACAATCCGTCTGGCCCGGGTTACTCCCGTATACAGGAGATTGCGGCAAAAGAGCATCGGCGAGCCGCCGAGAAGGGGCATGACGATTACCGGGCTCTCCGTTCCCTGGGACTTATGAATCGTGATGGCATAGGCCAATTCCAGCTCTTCCAGAGCGGAATACTCATATTCCACCTCCCGCTTGTCGTCGAAGCGGACCGTTACACTCTTCTCCTTCGGATCGATGGACAGAACACGGCCGATATCCCCGTTAAAGACTCCTTGTCCTTCTTCCAGAGGATATCCGAACTGGTTGTTAATCTTCCACGGCACATTGTAGTTATTGCGGATCTGCATGACCTTATCGCCTTCCCGCAGCTTGTTCTGATGAAACTCGATCTCTTTTTTCTGCTTTGATGGCGGATTCAGAGTCTGCTGAAGAAGCAGATTCATCTGCTCTACACCCAACAAACTCTTTTTCATCGGGGTCAGGACCTGTATATCATCTACCGGCGAACACTTGGCGTACTTCGGCATCCTTGTCTTAACGACTTCCGCCAACGTCTGCGCCGCGCTCTCCGGGTTGGTGCGTTTCATAAAGAAAAAATCTGTCCCCGGCGTATTGAACTCCGGATACTGTCCATGCAGAATCCGATGCGCATTGGATACGATCCGGCTGGTATCGCTCTGCCGAAAGATCCTGTCCAGACGGATCACCGGTACACATTCCGATAATATAATATCTTTCAGCACATTTCCCGGTCCCACCGAAGGGAGCTGATCCATATCTCCTACCAGAATCAGCCGGGTTCCCGGTACAACTGCCTTCAGCAGACTGTTCATGAGCAGGATATCCACCATGGACATCTCATCGACGATGATGACATCCGCCTCTAACGGGTTGTCTTCATTGCGGTTAAAATACTGCGGCGCGTTCTGCTCCTCTGGCTGGAAATCGATCTCCAGCAGCCGGTGAATGGTCTGGGCATCCCTGCCGGTCGCCTCGCTCATCCGCTTGGCCGCCCGTCCCGTCGGAGCCGCCAGCAAATACTCTTCGCCCCGCTCCTCCAGAATGTCCAGCAGCACATTGATAATCGTCGTCTTACCGGTTCCCGGTCCGCCCGTGATAACCATCACGCCGTGATTCATCGCTTCCCGGACTGCCAGCCTCTGCTGTTCGGCCAGTGTGATCTGATGCTTTTTCTCCGCTCTGGCCAGTTCTTCTTCCATCTTCTCCGGCTCCGGACTCTCCGCCTGCGCAAGTTCCGCCAACCGGAGCGCTGTCTGCATCTCCGCTTTGTAAAAAGGAGCCAGATAGAGCACCTGCTGTCCGTCCACGGTCTTTTCTACGACCTGACCATCCAGCATGAGCTGCAGCTTGGTATTATCCACGTCAATGCCCACGATCCCCGTAAGCTGCGTCACTCTATCCTCCAGCTCGCTCAATGACAGATACACATGTCCATCGCCGGAAGCCTCTGTCAGCGCGTATTTCATCGCGGCGCGCACCCGTTCCGGCGAATCGGCCGCCATTCCCATCTGATACGCGATGGTATCGGCTCTGCGGAACCCGATCCCCCGCACCTGATCCGCCAGGGCATAGGGATTGGTCCGCATAACCGTAATAGTATTCTCCTTATACTGCCGGTAGATCCGCATCGCCAGCGCCGGCGTGATGCCGTACTGCTGTAAGAAGATCATCGTATCCCGCAGATAGGTCTGCTCCTGGAACTGAGCCCCCAGCTCCCTGGCTCCCTTGGCGCTGATCCCGCGTACTTCGGCAAGGCGTTCCGGTTCCCTGGCCATAATCTCCAGCGTCTCATCGCCAAAGGTCATGACAATCCGTTTGGCCAGGGACGGACCAACCCCCTTTAACGCACCGGACCCGAGATAGCGTTCAATTGCTTCCCGGGTCTTCGGCATAGACTTCTCAAACTCTCTGACTTCCAGCTGCGGGCCGTAGGTGGCATGTTCCTTCCAGATTCCATCCGCTCGAATGGACTCTCCTGACTGCAGATCCGGCAGAATGCCTACAATCGTCACAGTCTCCCCATCCGGTGTCTCCACCTCGCAAACCTTATAGCCATTATTGTCGTTAGCATAGATCACCTCTGTGATCAGCCCCTCGACATGATTTGACTCTTTCATCGCACTCCTGCTTACAGGCACGCCAGCAGAGCATCCACCTTATCGGTCTTTTCCCACGGTAAATCCAGATCGGTTCTGCCGAAATGGCCATAAGACGCTACCTGCTTATAGATCGGGCGGCGCAGATCCAGATCCCGGATAATTCCCGCCGGACGCAGATCAAAGTTCTTGCGGATCAGCTCTACCAGAACCTCATCGGATACCTTTCCGGTTCCGTGTGTATCTACATGAACGGATACCGGCTCCGCTACACCGATCGCATAGGCCAGCTCCAGCTCGCACTTTTCCGCGAGGCCTGCCGCTACGATATTCTTAGCCGCGTATCTTGCCGCGTATGCCGCGCTGCGGTCTACCTTGGTCGGGTCCTTACCAGAGAAGGAACCGCCGCCGTGACTCGCGTAGCCTCCGTAGGTATCGACGATGATCTTCCGTCCTGTCAGGCCGGAATCTCCCTGCGGTCCGCCCACGACAAAACGTCCTGTGGGGTTGATCAGATACCGGGTATTCTCATCCAGCATCTCGGCCGGAATCGTTGTCTGAATCACTTCACGGATGATATCGGCGCGCAGCGTCTCCAGCTCCACTTCCTCACCATGCTGAGAAGACACGACCACCGTATCCACCCGTACCGGATGTCCGTTCTCATCATATTCTACGGTTACCTGTGCCTTACCGTCCGGACGCAGATACGGCAGTGTACCGTTCTTACGCACCTCTGTCAGCTTCTTGGTCAGTCGGTGTGCCAACGCGATGGGCATGGGCATCAGCTCCGGCGTCTCATTGCAGGCATAGCCGAACATCATACCCTGATCTCCCGCGCCAATCTCCAAATTCTCCTCTGTCGCGCCATTCTTGGCCTCCAGAGAACGGTTGACTCCCAGCGCGATGTCCGGGGACTGCTCGTCCAGCGCAGTCAGTACCGCGCAGGTATCGCAGTCAAACCCAAACTTGGCCCGGTCATATCCGATCTCTCGGATGGTCTCACGGGCAATCTTGGGAATATCCACATAGCACTTGGTTGAGATCTCTCCCATTACCAGTACCAAACCGGTTGTAACTATGGTCTCGCAGGCCACACGTGCCTCCGGATCCTGTGCCAGAATCGCGTCCAATACGCCGTCAGAGATCTGATCGCAGATCTTATCCGGATGTCCCTCTGTTACAGACTCCGATGAAAATAATCTTTTCAGTGCCATTTCTCTTCTCTCCTTTGATTAATATTTCTGTGTCATATATTCTACATATTTTCCGGTTCCGATCGCCACACAAGAGATCGCGTCATCCGCTACAAAAGCGTCGATTCCCATATTCTCCTGGATCAGACGGTCCATACCATGCAGCATGCTTCCTCCGCCGGTCATCACAATGCCCCGGTCCATAATGTCCGCCGCAAGTTCCGGCGGCGTCTTCTCCAATACGCCGTGAATCGCGTCCAGAATCGACGACAGCGGCTCTTTGAAGGCCTCCAGCGTATCCTGCGAAGTGATGCGCACCGTCGCGGGCAATCCTGTCACGAGATCCCGTCCCTTGACGTCCATAAAATGATTGTCCTCCGCGTGATAGGCTTCTCCGATCCGGGTTTTGACCTCTTCCGCCGTCCGATCTCCGATCAGCAGATTGTATCTCTTGCGTACGTACCGGATCAGAGACTCATCAAATACGTCTCCGGCCACCTTGATCGACTCACTCAGGACGATTCCTCCCAGGGAAACAACCGCTACATCCGTCGTTCCGCCGCCGATGTCCACTACCAGACTGCCCGCCGCCTTGGACACGTCCACTCCCGCGCCGATGGCGGCCGCCAACGGTTCCTCAATGATATGAACCTTGCTGGCTCCCGCCTGATACGCTACATCCATAACCGCGCGCTTTTCCACTTCCGTAACGCCGCTGGGTACGCATACCGCAATCACAGACTTCAAAAACTTACGGCCGATCGCGCGTTCTACAAAATACTTCAGCATCTTCTCGGTATATTGAAAATCCGAGATAACGCCCTCCCGCAGCGGGCGGATCGTTGTCAGATACTTCGGCGTCCGGCCGATCATCTTCCTGGCCTCTTCCCCGACGGCCACAACCTGGTTATCCTCCTGCGTGTTGACTGCCACCACAGAGGGCTCACGCAGTACGATGCCCTTTTTCCGTATATATACCAGAACACTGGATGTTCCGAGATCAATTCCAATATTCGTTGACCACATGCACACTAATCCTCTCTACTGCCGAGACACCCGGCCCTATCCTAACAATCCTTGCCCAGCCTATCGCCAGTCTACTCTATCATACTACATCTACCGCTAAAATTCAATGCTTTTTCTGTTTTAAATCTGCCGAAGTCTGCCTGTATTTCCTGAGATTCGTTTGCATTGTCCTTATACCTGTGATATAATTTTTCTCATAAAATACTCATATATCTTTTTTAACGGAGGTCACACCCATGCAAATCTATTCTACCGGTTGTTCCACCAGCGGCTCCCTTACCTTTTCTACCGCGTATGCCGCTCTTTCCTGGGATTCTTATCTGGAGATCCGCGGTCAAAAAATCTCTCTCTGCTTTGGTGAAATGCGGAAATGCGCCGATGGCACCGTTCTTCGCCGTGCGGATTTTTCCGGCGGTTATGCGGAAGAACAGATCTGTTTTCTAAAGGATTCCGCGGAGATCACGCTTACAGTCCATAATACCTCGGAGCAGGCCCTTCCCCTGGATAGGATTGTACTGCTGTCTTCTTCCGACCTAACCTTGAGTACCATTCCCGGGCCGGAGTGGTATCTGTACCGTTCCGGACGGCTAAAGAACGAAATGCCTGCTGTCTGCCGTCTTGGAGATACCGGCGCGGCCTTTTCCGATGCCCGTGCCACCCTCAAGGAATCCGGCGGCGGAACAGAAGAGGGTGTGGACGCGCCTCTCCTGATCAGCGACTCCATGACGCTGCTCTCCGGCGGCGCCGATTCTCCTTCTCAGCTCCTTCTGACCTTTGAGACCGGAGACCGGATGCTTGTGGAGACCCGTCTCACACTGCATTCCGACCGCACCTTTGAGTCGCTGGAGAGTTCCTGCATTGCCAATCTTCTTCTGCCTCCCGGCGCAGCACTGAGCAGTGAGACACTGCGTATCAGCTGTCCGGCCTCTCCGATGGATGCCATCGACGCCTATGCGTTCCGTAAGGCAGAACGTTACCATACTCTCAAGGGCAACACGGTTCCCTCCGTATATTGTACATGGTATTATTACGGACTCACGGTCACAGAAGACGATGTGCGTGAGAACCTGAAGGGACTGGACGACCGTTCGATTCCCTTTGATGTGTTCCAGATCGATGAGGGTTGGGAAACCAGTCTGGGCGATTGGCGCGCCAATGAAAAATTTCCCTCTGGCATGGCAGCGCTTGCGGATGCCATCCGGCGCACCGGACGTACACCGGGTATCTGGACGAGTCCGTTCATCGCGCACGAAAGCGCGCCTGTCACGCAGGAGCATCCGGAATGGTTTCTGAAGCACCCGGATGGGAGCTGGTGCCTGTTCCCGATGAATGGAACCATCTATCGGGTTCTGGATATCACCAATGAAGACGCTGTCGCATGGGCGGCCGACCTCTACCGTCAGCTGCGGGAATGGGGCTACCGCTACCATAAGCTGGACTTTACACGGGCCGCGGTTCTCTATCCGGACGCTCCCCGTCACAGGATGGATATTCCCATCGCGCAGGCGTACCGCAGCGCTGTTCTGGCTCTGCGCCGGGAAATGGGCGAGGATGCGTATTTCCTTATGTGCGGCGGGCTCTATGATCCGCTGATCGGTATTGTAAACGCCCAGCGCACCGGCTCGGACGTTCTCAGTATGTGGAGTGTCCGTACCGGCAAGGGCGGCAAGACCGCACCCTTTACTATCAAGCAAAATCTTCTGCGCTACTGGATGCACCCCTGGTGGGATGCCGATCCGGACGCTCTGATGGTTCGCCGCCAAAAGGAGCTTCGCAACGGACTGAATCTGTCTCTGGGTCTTTTGAACGATGTCGAAGTGCAGACATCGGTATTGAACCAATTCATGGGCTGCGGACTGGTCTGCTCTACCGAGCCTATGAAAACGATTGAAGATGACCGCTTGCTGACTCTGCGCCATGTTCTGCCGCCCCTGCCGGGTGTTCCCCATCCGCGTTATCTCTGGGACGGCAGCCGTTATCCCTTCTGCGTCGACCTGACCTATCCGGATTACCACATGGTCGTACGGATCAACTGGTCAGATACCGAAACCATTCCCTGCACCCTTACACTGGATTCTGAGCTTTTGGGGGACTTCTGTAAAAGCGCCGACAGCTTTACGGTATGCAGCTTCTGGGATCAGACCTGGACCCGCGGCGTATCCTGCGGAGATACCGTCACATTGGGAACCATTCCGCCTCACGGAGCGGCTCTGCTGAAGATCCTCCCGGATACCTCCGCCCCGGCCGTTCTATCCAGTACCGGTCATTTTTCCATGGGCGCTGAACTGTCCGACCTGGCAATCTACGAGGATGTGCTGCATATGGATCTGGACTATGGCTTCCACTGCCCTGTCCGCTATACTGTCCGCCTGCCCGAGGACCTGCATCCGTCGTCTCTGCCGAAAGGGGTCTCCTCATTCCGCGGTCTGCTGGAGTTTTATATTCCGGATGCGGGGTACTATGAATTCCGGGTTCCATTGGCTCGTTTTTAACTCTATGATATTACTTTAAGGAGGGGATCGCATGTCGGTATCCGGTCGGATCGATCTGCATCTGCATCTGGATGGTTCTCTGTCCCTGGATACCGTCCGCCGTCTTGCTTCTTTTCAGGGCCTTACCCTGCCGGAGGATTCCAAACTCCTTGCCATGCTGCGAGTAAGGGACGGCTGCAGGGACCTGAATGAATACCTGACCTGTTTTGACTTTCCCCTCTCTCTCCTGCAAACCGGACAGGCCATTGAATTCTCCGTCCGCAGTCTCCTGCGGGAGCTGGCCTCACAAGGGCTGATCTATGCCGAGATCCGGTTTGCGCCGCAGCTTCACACCCGTCTGGGGCTTTCCCAGGCGGAGGCCGTGGAAGCCGCACTTTCCGGCTTCTCGGACTCTCCTCTGCCCGCCTCCTTGATTCTCTGCTGTATGCGAGGCATGGAGAACCGCATGGAAAACCTGGACACCCTTTTGTTGGCCGCTCGGCATCGCCTCCCTATTGATCTGGCCGGTGCCGAAGGATTGTATCCTACAGAAGATTTCCGGTATCTCTTTGATCTGGCCCGGCGTCTGGATGTTCCTTTTACCATCCATGCCGGAGAAGCCGCCGGTCCTGACAGTGTCCGTCAGGCGCTTGCCTTCGGCGCTGTCCGAATCGGCCACGGCGTACGCTCGGTTGAGGATCCGGCGCTCCTTGCCCTCCTGGCAGAACGGGGGACGGTTCTGGAGCTATGCCCCACGAGCAATCTCCAGACCGGCATATATCCCGATATCGGGCAGTATCCTCTGCGCCGCCTTATGGATGCCGGTGTCAGGGTTACGCTCAATACCGATAACATGACCGTTTCCCATACCACACTTGCTCATGAGTTCAGCCTTTTCCCGCTAACCGCGCAGGAAAAGCGGCAGCTACAGCTGAACGCTGTCTCTGCCGCCTTTGTCGAAGCCAGTCTGAAATCCCGTTTAAAATCCATGATTCAAGAGGCCTATATCCAAAATGAAGATTAAAAAAGCCTTTCTCTGTGCTTTTCCCTATACCGTCCCTATCTTTGCCGGATTTTTATTTCTGGGGCTTACCTATGG
>CAVGBV010000065.1:0-14505 GCA_963627615.1 Alloprevotella sp. | reverse complement strand
CAGGAAAGCATTGCCGTCATAGGACCGCCACGGCATATAGGTCTGCTCCAGCTCATGCCAAATCTTACGCCACTCTTTGGAACCTGCTTCCGGATGCTCAAAGACTCTGTGCTGGAACTCATCCACACACACCATATACGGGATCACGGACAGCGCGCCAAACAGATGCGCATAGCGGTATTTGTCGGCGTCCTTAAAGAACAGGCCCATCCAGGGATATGTAAAGTGCTCCATCGCCATGGAATGGATCTCATTGATCTCGCTTGTGGAATGGTAGTAGGCTGAGATCGGCAACGTTCTGGAAGCTGTATAACCCTCAAAGGCATGTCCGGCTTCATGGGTCAGAACCTCTACATCCGCGCTGGTCCCATTGAAATTGGAGAAGATAAAAGACGCCTTAAACGCCGGGAGCGAACTGCAATATCCGCCCATACGCTTTCCCGGACTGCTCTCCAGATCAAACAGTTCATACTGTACCATAAAATCAAAGAACTCGCCCGTCTCCGGTGACAGTTCACGGTACATTTTCTGTGCCGCCGCAACCAGCGCGTCCTTATCCCCTTCCGGGATCGCGTTGCCTTCAGGGAAAATCAACGCTTCATCGTAATAATGCAGCTTGTCGATTCCCAGACGCTGACGCTGGCGCTCATAGATCTCAGCACAGGCAGGAACAATAATCTCCTGTACCTGCTTGCGGAAGCGCGCCACATCCTCCGGCCCATAGTTATAACGGCGTTTGCTCAGATACGCCATCTGGATATAATTATCCATCCCCAGCTTCTTGGCCATGCCGGCACGCAGTTTTACAAGACCGGCATACTGGGCATCCAACTCCGGCGCAACCTCTTCGTACATCTTGGCCCATGCCTCAAAAGCCTCTTTCCGTTCCGCGCGGTCCACACTCTGCATGTGCTTCAGCAGTCCGTAAAAGTTGCATTCCTCTCCGCGGAATGTTGTATGACACATCGCCGTGGTCTTCTGATACTGCTGTACGAGATTGCTCTGCTCAATCCTGTCCTCGATGATCGCCGGATTCAGGAGCTTGGTCTGTTCTTCCAGATCATGGAACAGATATCCTCCGAACTCCCGCTCAAATTCCGCACGGAACGGCGAAGACAGCAGAGCCTCATTGGCCTTCCGGTAGACCGGCATCAGCCGGGACTCAGCCTCATTGATATACTTTACTTCTCCCTCGTAAAAGGGATCCGCTGTATTGATACTGCTTCGGATATAGGCAAGACTGGACATGGTATTTTCCATGAGATCGGCATTTTCCAATTCCAGATATGCCTCTCTGGCCTCTTCATAACTCTTCGCCGCCGTAAGCGCAGCGATTTTGCTCTCCAATCGTTTTTCCAACGCTGCCATATCCGGGCGCTGATAAGGAATCTCACTGAATTTCTGCATGTTTCTTCTCCTTATGCCTTTTCCCACACGGTACCCTCTCGAGTATCCTTTAATACAATTCCCTTTTGCAGCAATTCTTCACGAATGGCATCCGCCTTGGCAAAATCCTTTTCCTTCTTGGCTGCTTTGCGTTCCGCTATCTTCTGCTCTACGAAACTAACCAGTTCTTCGTCATGCTGCTCTTCCTCTCTCAACAGTCCCAGAGAGAGCACCTGCTCAAAGTCCTTAACTAACGCCAGCTTGGTCGCGTCGCTGATATCCGCCTTGAGCATATCATACAGCACCGTCAGTCCCGAAGAAGTATTGAGGTCATTGCCCACCGCTTCAATAAATTTGCGGCGGAATTCCTCCATCTGTGCCGTATCCGGCTCGCCCTCCGGCCGCAGTGCGCGAACCCTGCCAAGAAGCTTCTGGTAGGCTGTCGCTACATTATCCAATACCTCATAGCTGAACTCCAATGGCTTGCGATAATGGGACTGCAGGCAGAACAGCCGGTACACCAGCGGATCATATCCTTTTTGCTCCAACAAAGATACCGTCAGGAAATCTCCCTTGGACTTACTCATCTTGCCGCCCTTTTCATTCAGGTGCTGTACATGGAACCAGTGGCTGCACCACGGATGTCCAAAATACGCCTCGCTCTGCGCGATCTCATTTGTATGATGCGGGAAAATATTATCCACTCCGCCGCAGTGCAGATCCAGATGTTCCCCCAGATACTTGGCAGCAATGCAGGAGCATTCGATATGCCATCCAGGATATCCGACTCCCCAGGGACTCTCCCACTTGAGTTCCTGATTCTCAAACTTGGACTTGGTGAACCATAGTACAAAATCACTCTTATTGCGCTTATTGGTATCCTCTTCTACATCCTCGCGCACGCCGACCATCAGCTCCTCCTCATTGTGGCCGGTCAGAACGTAATAATCCTCAACCTTAGAGGTATCAAAATAAATATTCTCTCCGGAGCGGTACGCATATCCCTTTTCCAGAAGGACTTCAATCATGTGGATAAACTCAGCGATATACTGCGTAGCGGGCGCCACCACATCCGGCCGCTTGATATTCAGTTTTTCACAGTCCGCAAAAAAGGCATCCGTATAAAAGCGGGCCACCTCCATCACCGTCTTGTGCTCACGCTTTGCGCCCTTCAGCATCTTATCCTCTCCGGTATCTGCATCACTGGACAAATGCCCTACATCCGTGATATTCATGACACGGGTCACGTCATACCCATCATACCGCAGGAATTTCTCCAGCACATCCTCCATAATATAGCTGCGCAGATTTCCGATATGCGCATAATGGTATACCGTCGGTCCGCAAGTGTACATACGCACCTTGCCCGCTTCATATGGCACAAATTCCTCGATCTTCTTGGTCAGAGTATTATATAAAAGCATTCTGTCTCCTCCTTCTCCTGACTTCTCACCATGTCCATTATAAACACGGAAATGCCTTCTGTCAATCCCTCTTTCTCTTGTCCTTTCTGGAGCGGAAGTCCTCGTCAATCCGTCTCTTCCAGTCCCTTCCTAACGGCGCACTGTGCCGCACAGCGGAAACCGCCGCACTCAGGACTTCATAGTTGAGCTGTGTTCCCTCATGATCCGAGTGATAATTAACCGCCCGGTCCGCATCAATTCCAAAGTGCCTTGCTGTTTCAACCGCGTCGATATTCGCACCAAGAAATAAAAACTCCCAGCCGTATTTTCTCTTCTGCCGCTCGATCATTTTCTTGACTGTCTCACTGTCGTAACGCCGGCTTGCGTTCTCCATGCCGTCCGTTGTGATGACAAACAGCGTAAGCAGACCGTATGGCAGGATTATCTGAAGCTCTGCAAAACCGGCGGCAGCCGCAGCTATCTAGAAACGCTCCGCTATGCGAATCTCTCCAATCCCTTTGAGGCGGGCTCCGTTGAGCGCGCTTGCGGATATGCGGAAGAGATTCTGCTCCAACAGATTGCGGCCCAGGAAACTGAAATGTAAATATGTGTCCGCAGCTACAGAAAAGGTCGGCGTGATGAATTGTCACGCCGACCTTTTTCAAAAATGTTTTTCTTTTTTTTTAGTGAACCAACAGGCTGCTGCCGGTCATCTCTTCCGGTTTGGGCAGTCCCATCATCTCCAGCAGCGTCGGCGCGATGTCCGCCAGACGGCCGCCCTCCCGCAGTTTCACGCCGGGCTTATAGTTGACCAGCACAAAGGGAACAGGATTGGTCGTGTGTGCCGTAAACGGCTCGCCGGTTGTATAATCCTTCAGCTGCTCCACATTGCCGTGATCCGCGCAGAGGAACATCTGAGCATCGTTACGCTGAATCGCGTCCAGAATCCGGCCCAGGCAATGATCCACAGTCTCTACAGCCTTAACCGCCGCGCTGAGGATTCCCGTATGTCCTACCATATCCGGATTGGCGAAGTTAACAATGATCAGGTCATACTTGTGACTGTCAATCGCCTCTACCAGACGGTCGCAAACCGTCGGCGCGCTCATCTCCGGCTGCAGGTCATAGGTCGCAACCTTGGGAGAAGGTACCAGAATACGGTCCTCATTCTCATTCGGGACCTCGACTCCGCCATTGAAGAAGAACGTTACATGCGCATACTTCTCCGTCTCCGCCAGTCTGAGCTGTGTCATGCCCTGCTTGGCTACATACTCTCCCAGAATATTATGAAGAACTTCCTTATGGAAAGCTACTTCCTTATTCGGAATCGTAGCGTCATAATCGGTGAAGCACACAAACTTCAGCGTCAGCTTCTCTCTCTTGAATCCGGTAAATCCGTCGTCACAAAACGCTCTGGTCAGCTGTCTTGCGCGGTCCGGGCGGAAATTATAGAAAATAACAGAATCATTCTCCTGAATCGTTGCCGTAGGCTCTCCATCCTTCAGGATAACGGTGGGCAGTACAAACTCATCGGTCACGCCCTTGTCATAGGAATTCTGCATCGCGCAGACCGGGCACTGTGCTGTCTCACCCTTGCCATATACCAGCGCGTCATATGCCTTCTCTTCCCGATCCCAGCGGTTATCGCGATCCATCGCATAATAACGGCCGGACAGTGTCGCGATCTCGCCTACGCCCAGTTCCTCCATCTTAGCCTGCAGCTTTTTAACATACTCGATACCGGAGGTCGGAGGCGTGTCACGTCCATCCATAAATCCATGAACATATACACGGGTCAGACCATTTCTGCGCGCCAGCTCCAGCAGTCCATATACATGCTCGATATGACTGTGAACGCCGCCGTCGGACAGAAGTCCCATCAGATGCAGCGCGCTGTTATTCTTCTTGCAGTTCTCCACCGCGTCCAGCAGCGCCGGATTGGTGAAGAAATCCCCATCCTGAATCGCCTTGGTAATCTTGGTCAGATCCTGATATACAATGCGGCCCGCGCCCATGTTCAGATGTCCAACCTCCGAGTTTCCCATCTGTCCGTCCGGCAGACCTACATCCAGTCCGCTGGCATAGCCTTTTACAAACGGCCAATCCTTGACCATCTTGTCAAAATTGGGCGTATTGGCAATCGCAACCGCATTGGAATCCGGGTTATCATTCAATCCATATCCATCAAAGATCGTTAAAATCGTTGTCTTTTTCATGGCGTCTCTCCCTCTCAGTAATTCACGATCTTGGCAAAATCCGCCTTCAGACTCGCGCCGCCGACCAGACCTCCATCAATATTCGGCATAGCAAACAGCTCAGCCGCATTGCCCGCATTGACACTGCCGCCGTACTGCACACGGATCTCGTCTGCTACTTCCTGTCCATAGATCTCATTAACGACCTGACGGATCGCTCCGCAAACCTCTTCTGCCTGTACACTGGTTGCTGTCCGGCCCGTGCCGATCGCCCAGATCGGCTCATAAGCGATTACAGCCTTCTTGGCGTTCTCCGGTGATACACCCTGCAGCGCGATCTTAACCTGCATCCGCACCAGATCCACTGTGATACCCTGATCTCTCTGCTCCAGCGTCTCGCCTACGCAGATAATCGGCTTCAGATCATGCTCATATGCCTTTAATACCTTCTTGTTTACGATCTCATCAGTCTCACCAAAATACCCTCTGCGCTCCGAATGTCCCAGAATGACATACTCGCAGCCGCTCTCCCGAACCATCGCCGGAGAAACTTCGCCGGTGTACGCGCCGCTCTCCTCGTAATACATATTCTGCGCGCCAATCTTGATGTTGGTTCCCTTGGTCGCCTCTACTGCCAGCAGCAGAGAAACAAACGGCGGGCAAAATACGACTTCAGTCTTATCATTTCCCGCTACTAGAGGCTTCAGCGTCTCAATCAGCTCCAGAGCCTCCTTCGGAGTCTTATTCATCTTCCAGTTTCCCGCAACAATCGTCTTTCTCATAATCCTCTTTCCTTTCATACAATCGGGGCGGCCCTTCCCTGTGGGCCCGAGCCGTCCCGATTCCAATTGTTTTTTATTTGTCGTTTACAGCCGCAACACCCGGGAGCTCCTTGCCTTCCAGGAACTCCAGAGAAGCGCCGCCGCCGGTAGAAATATGTGTCATCTTATCGCCAAAGCCCAGCTGATTTACCGCTGCCGCACTGTCGCCGCCGCCGATGATCGTTGTTGCTTCTGTCTCTGCCAGAGCCTTCGCTACCGCGATCGTACCCTTGGCCAGAATCGGGTTCTCGAATACACCCATCGGTCCGTTCCAAACTACAGTCTTGGCCGCCTTTACAGCCTCAGCAAACAGCTCAGCCGTCTTGGTACCGATATCCAGTCCCATCATGTCCGCCGGAATCTCGTTGGAAGGAACCACCTTGACCTCGATCTGCGCATCGATCGGATCCGGGAAATCCTTGGTAATGGTGGTATCGATCGGCAGCAGCAGCTTCTTGCCCTTCTGCTCCGCCTTAGCCATCATTTCCTTACAATAGTCAATCTTCTCATTGTCTACCAGAGATGTACCTACTTCATATCCCTTAGCCTTCAGGAAGGTATATGCCATACCGCCGCCGATGATCAGCGTATCGCACTTCTCCAGCAGGTTATTGATTACATTCAGCTTGTCCGCAACCTTAGCGCCGCCCAGGATGGCAACAAAAGGACGAACCGGATTGTCTACCGCATTGCCCAGGAAGTTGATCTCCTTTTCCATCAGATAGCCTACTACCGCTGTGTCCACATACTGGGTTACACCGACAGTAGAGCAATGCGCACGATGTGCAGCGCCAAACGCATCATTTACATAGATATCGCACAGGGAGGCCAGCTCTTTGCTGAACTCTTCACCGTTCTTGGTCTCTTCCTTGCGGAAACGGGTATTCTGCAGCAGAACTACGTCGCCGGGCTTCATTGCGGCAACCGCAGCCTTGGCATTCTCGCCTACTACAGTATCGTCGTCCGCAAATACAACCTCCTTGCCCAGATGCTCAGACAGACGCTTTGCAACCGGTGCCAGAGAAAACTTTGCTTCCGGACCATTCTTGGGCTTGCCCAGATGAGAGCAGAGGATTACCCTGCCTCCGTCCGCGATCAGCTTCTTGATCGTAGGCAGTGCGGCCACGATTCGATTCTCGTCCGTAATCACGCCGTCTTTCATAGGTACATTGAAGTCGCAGCGTACCAGCACGCGCTTATCCTTTACCTGAATATCGTCTACAGTCTTCTTATTCAGCATATTCATATGCCCCTTTCTGATTGTTTAATGTTATATATTGTACAGGCACTGCCTGTTACAAGCAAATCACATTCCGCAGCGCTCTGCGATATACCGGGTCAGATCCACGATCCGGTTCGAATACATCCACTCGTTATCATACCACGCTACGACCTTGACCATATTGCCGTCAATCACCAGCGTAGACAATGCGTCTACAATGGAAGAACGGGAATCCTTGCGGAAATCGATGGAGACCAGCGGCTCCTCCGTATACCCCAGAATGATGTCGTCCGCCGCGTCCTTGAACGCCGCGTTCACCTCGGCCTTGGTTACCTGCTTATTCAGCTCCGCTACAAAATCTACGATGGAAACCGTCGGCGTCGGAACACGCATCGCCATGCCGGTCAGCTTGCCCTTCAGCTCCGGAATGACCTTGGCTACCGCCTCGGCCGCCCCCGTTGTCGTCGGAATAATGGACTGTGCCGCGGCTCTCGCCCGACGCAGATCCTTATGCGGCAGGTCCAGAATCTTCTGATCGTTGGTATAAGAATGCACGGTGGTCATCATGCCCCGGACAATTCCGAAGCGATCGTGCAGGACCTTGGCAACCGGCGCCAGGCAATTGGTCGTACAGGAAGCATTATCTACAATATAATCCGTTGCCGGATCAAAGGTCAGATGATTGACGCCCATGACAAAAGACTTGGTTCCCTTGGCCGGGCAGGAGATAATTACTCTCTTGGCTCCGGCATTCAGATGTGCCTGCGCCTTCTCAGCCGACGCGAACAGTCCGGTGGATTCGATTACGATGTCCACGTTCAGTTCCTTCCACGGTAAACGGCTGGGATCCCGTTCTGCTACTACCTGAATCAGCCTGCCGTTTACGACCCGATCCTTTCCCCGTACTTCTACTGTACCCGCATACTTGCCGAAGCAGGAATCATACCGCAGCAGGTGCGCCAAAGTCTGCGCATCCGTCAAATCATTGATCGCAACGATATCCAGTCCCTTTTCCAAGCCAATCTTAAAAGCGTTCCGGCCGATTCGTCCAAAGCCGTTAATCGCAACACGCGCCATCTTCTCAGCCTCTCTTCTGATAATTTTTCCGAAAACTATTCCTGTGTCATTCTGATGTTTTTCTTTTGGAGAAATGCTCGAACCGAACATTTTCCATTCTCTATTTTATCGTATTCGACCGTAAAAATCAAGTATTTGTGCAAAAATTAACATAGACTCCTCTGTTTTATCCGCCTTTTTAAAATCAAAGGGATTGCTGCACGGACACGCAGCAATCCCTCCAAACTCACAGTGTAATTGTATGGCGCAGCGGCTTCTGGCCCGTCAGCTCCTCACTGCGATGATCCGGCTGGCTTCCGCCAATCGTAATCGTATACTCACCCGGCTCCAGGATCTTCTCGCCGTCTTTGTTTACGACCATCAGATCCTCCTTACTCAATACAAACTCGACCTCCACAGACTGTCCCGCGGCAATCCGCACACGCTTAAAGCCGCGCAGGGAACAATTGGGAGACTCCAGCACCGGACTCTTATGAATCGTATACAGCTGTACCACTTCATCCGCATCCATATCACCGGTATTGGTCACACGCACGCGGCAATGGAGCGCGTCTTCCTGCCACTCCGGCTCGCCAAGAGACTCGTAAGCGAAACTGGTATAAGACAATCCATAGCCAAAGGGATACAGGGCATCATGCTCCATATAACGATACGTACGTCCCTTCATGGTATAATCGGTAAATTCCGGCAGCTCCTCCAGTGTTTTATAGAAAGTGATCGGCAGACGTCCCGCCGGTGAATACTCGCCGAAGATCATCTCCGCGACTGCCTGACCGCCGCGCGCGCCCGGATACCACGCCTGAATCACCGCCGCGCACTTCTCCTGTGCCAGATTCAAATCCATCGCACTGCCTGTCATATTGACCAGAATGACCGGCTTATCGCCTGCCGCTGCCAATACAGCCTCCATCAGCTGCATCTGCTTACCCGGAAGCAGCAGATCCGGCTTATCGCCTTTACAGCCCAGCGTACTGGAACGATGGGACTCCTCTCCCTCCAGTGTGTCATCCAGACCCAGGCACAGTACAACGGCGTCGGACCGCTTAACCAGTCCCTCTGCTTCATGAATATACTGATCCCCCATGGAATAATGTCTGTTGTGGAACAGAGTACAGCCCAGAGAATAGAGTACCTCGACGTCGGTATCTTCCAGATAATCCTCAATGCCCTCCAGCACCGTTGTCAGGCGATCCGCATCCCCATAATAATTTCCCTTTAAGGCCTCACGGCTATCCGCATTGGGACCGATTACGGCAATCCGCTGCAGCTGATCCGTGTGCAGCGGCAGGGTGTGATTCTCATTCTTAAGCAGTACAAGACTGCGCTTGGCCGCTTCCAGATTCAGCGCTTTATGCTCTTTGGTATTGTTGGCCGTGACCGGAATCGCCTCATACGGAACATGCTCCGGCTTATCAAACATTCCCAGCTTCATCCGCGTCATCAGGAGACGGAAGAGCGCCCGATCCACATCTTCTTCCGTAATTCTACCTTCATCCAGCGCCGCCTGCAGTTCCAGATATACAACGCCGCAGTTTACATCGCAGCCGTTCTTCAGTGCCAACGCTGCTGACTCCGGAGCCGTATCCGTTACATGATGTGCCGTATGGAAGTCCTGAATGGCCCAACAGTCGGACACAACATGCCCCTGGAACTTCCACTTCTCACGCAGCACCTTTTTCAAAAGCATCTCACTTCCGCAGCAGGGCTCCCCATTGGTACGGTTGTAAGCGCCCATCACCGCCTCTACATGCCCTTCCTTAACGCAGGCTTCAAAGGCGGGAAGATAGGTCTCCCACAGATCCTTTTCATTGACTTCGGCATCGAACTCATGACGCAGAGCTTCCGGGCCGCTGTGTACCGCAAAATGCTTAGCACAGGCTGCTGTCTTCAGGTACTTGGGATCGTCTCCCTGCAAGCCTTTGACAAATGCTACGCCCAATCTGGACGTCAAATACGGATCCTCTCCATAGGTCTCATGTCCTCTGCCCCAGCGCGGATCCCGGAATATATTGACATTGGGGGACCAGAACGTCAGACCCTTATACAGTCCGCGGTCTCCCTCCTGTGTGTACGCCTTATACTTGGCTCGTCCTTCTGTAGCGATTACATCCGCGATCTTAAACAGAAACTCATCGTCGAACATCGCTGCCAGACCAATCGCCTGCGGGAACATCGTTGCCGTACCCGCGCGCGCTACACCGTGCAGCGCTTCACTCCACCAGTTGTACTCCGGAATTCCCAGTCTGTCGATTGCCTTCGACTCATAGGTCATCTGGCTCAGCTTCTCTTCCAGTGTCATACGACTTAAGAGATCCTGCACTCTCTCCTCAAACGTCAGAGACTCATCCAGATATTTCTCCATTCCCATACCCCCCCCAGTATTCATTTATAAAATAATCCCGAAAGGCATGCCCCTCCGGGATACATGGGAATAACTGGACTCGAACCAGCGACCTCCACGATGTCAACGTGGCGCTCTAACCAACTGAGCTATATTCCCAACAAAACATGAGTCTATTATACATGAAATTACTCTGCTTGTAAAGGGCTAATTTGATAAAATTATCAGATTGAGGTTCTCCTGCGCGCTATCCATCAGCACCTGCCTATAGCGTCCGCCTTGCTCTCCGAGGTACTCCCAGCGGATCAGCTCCACTTCCACCGGAACCGCGATCTCACACAGACAGTCATGCAGCGCGTCCAGATTGGCTCCATAATATTCCGGGAACCCCAAAACCCTCGCCAGATACTTTTGCGGTTCTGTACGCATCAGTGCTCCATCCAAAATCACTCTGCGCATCCGTCTTCCTCCCCGTACAACAGTGTGAATGTCTCATAGTGGTCACCGGTATAATAGATCAGTCCGTCATTGGAGTAGATAATTCTGCTGGCGCCGCGGTATCCCCCGGCATACTCCACATCGCATTCATAATATTTTCTTCCGTCCTGTACCGGCAGTTTCTCATCGTAATTGCCGAAGCGGTCACCGCCAATACATTTGTGATCCGTCACTTCCCAGAGGTTGCCCTCCGAACTGACCCATCCGGCCTCCATCGCTTCTTTTTTAGTAATATAATTGTCCGGCAGATGTCCATACAAATGCAGATACAACGCAACCTCTTCGGTGCTGTAATACTCCTCATTTTCCTGAACCGCGGCTTCTTCTGCCCGCGATGATGCCTCAGAATAAGCCTTGGAATTCTGCTGAATGTTTGCCTCGGAGCATCCTGTAAGGCCAATCAGTGATGCCAGTCCCCATACAATCAGCAGAATTCCTGTAAGTAATCTCTTTTTCATTCAGCCCCGTTCCCCTCCGAGGATTCCTCTGTCTCTTCCATGCTGTTCTCTTCTGACGCGGAATGCTCTGTCTGCTCGACCGAAGAATCCTCTTCATAACTGGACTCTTCCGGCCTGCTCGGTTCGTCCGGCTTACTCGGTTCATCCGGTTTACTCGGCTCATCAGGTTTACTCGGCTCGTCAGGCTTGCTCGGCTCGTCAGGTTTACTCGGTTCGTCAGGTTTACTCGGCTCATCCGGTTTGCTCGGCTCGTCGGGTTTGCTCGGCTCTTCCGGCTCTGTAACGATTATATAAGCCTTGGCTGTGCCCGTTCTGCCCAATACATCCGTCAACGTGTAGGTTACTTCATATGTTCCGGGCTGATAGCGATTGATGGATCCGCTCACCTTTACCCATGAAGTCTTGTCATTTCCACAAGTATCATAGCCCTTAACGCCTGCCATCAGATCCGGTATGTCTCCGCCCTGTTCAACCGTATAATTTCTCACACCCTCAAAATAAGGCTGGCAGGAATTCCATGGATTGTCCGAAGAAGGATCTGTCGGATCCCAATTGGTCGTAGGATTTTCCGGCAGCTGAATGGTTGCCGGTTTTCCCAAAGGATCCGCGCCGTAACCGTAATAATCGATCTCGATGACTGTATTATACGCTTCACAGTTGTTATACATCCAATACGCGTCCCCAGCTGTGATCCGAACACATCCTGCCGAACAGGTGGTTCCCAGCTGATTGTAATAATGCGCATAGACTCCGTCTTCTCCCCTCCAGAGCGCCGGAACCGTATGGAACAGGAAGTTTCCGGTAATGTGCGATACATACTGTCCCCACGTATCTCCATTCAATCCGTTCCACCTTGCATGATATCCCATCATGAACACGCCCTCCGGCGTATCATATCCGGTTGAGCAGGTCATAGCGCGCACCGGTATTGTATGATCCCCGTTCTCATCCTTCGCATAGACCGTAATCACATTGGTACTCTTATTCACCCGCACCAGATACTTGGTATTATAATCGATTACAGGCTGATATTCTTCCTCTGAAGATTCTTCCATGGAAGAATCCGACTCTTCCGACGATTCTTCAAAAGATAGCTCTCCTGAAGATATCTCCTGTCTGGAATGTTCCGGTGAATTCTGACTGTTTGTCTGAGACTCCTCCCGGGAATCCGACGAATCACCCGCTGTACTGCTCTCCATCCCTGATCCGTCTGAATCCTCATGTCCCCGTCCGCATCCCAGGATGCCAAACGTCATCCATGTCATGACGGACGCCAATATCAAAAGCGCTGCCGCTGTTCTTAAAACAGTATGTTTCATGGCAGTTCCCCCTTGCTTTTTAATATTTTTATTATACCATATCCCTCATTCTGTGGCAACCGAAAAAAAACTGCTCACTGCCACAGTGTCCCTACCGCGTCGCTCGGCATCCGCCAGTCCCCTCTGGGCGAAAGCGCTACCGAACCGATCTTAGGCCCGTCCGGCAAACACGAACGCTTAAACTGCTGCATAAAGAATCTCCTGTAAAAGGTCTTGAGCCAATGATGAATCGTTTCCGAATCATACTGTCCCGCAAACGCATGCTGTGCGAGATACTCTGTCTTGGCCGGCTCCAATCCCCAACGAATACAATAATATAAGAAGAAATCATGTAATTCATAGGGTCCGACCAGATCCTCCGTCTTCTGCGCGATCTCTCCGTCCTGCGGCGGCAGAAGCTCCGGGCTGACCGGCGTATCCAGGATATCCTGCAGGACTTCCTGCATCGCCGCGCCGATCCGCTGCGCCTCATGCCGTACCAGATGACGTACCAGGGTCTTGGGCACCGACGCGTTGACGCCATACATGGACATATGGTCTCCGTTATATGTCGCCCAGCCCAGCGCCAGCTCCGACAGATCCCCCGTCCCTACGACCAAGCCATTGCATCCGTTGGCAATATCCATCAGGATCTGCGTCCGCTCTCTGGCTTGCCCATTTTCATAGACTACGCTATGATCCTCTTCCTTATGACCAATCGCGTCAAAATGAACCCGAACCGACTGCGCGATGTCGATGCATCTGGAATCTACTCCTAACAGATCACAGAGTTTTTCCGCGTTGGAACGAGTACGCTCTGTTGTCCCAAAGCAGGGCATGGTGATGCCAAGAATCCGGCGGCGCTCCCATCCCAGCTGATCAGCTGCACGCACGGCTACCAATAGCGCAAGCGTAGAATCCAAGCCGCCGGAGATTCCGATCACCGCCCTGTCCGCATGCGTATGCGCCAGACGTTTTTTCAAACCGGCAGCCTGCATGGTCAGAATCATCTCCAGGCGTTCTGGATTGTGCGGGATAAAAGGCTCTCTGGAAAACTGCCGTGTCAGCGGTACCTCCCGCTCCGGCAGAGAAAACTCCACTTCTATATATCCTTCCGCCTGATTTTTCCAGGTTGTCATCCTTCTTCTGTCGTAGAGCAGGCGCGCCACATCAATCTCTGTCACAATCATGCCATTGACAAACGGTTGGCTCTCCGCCAGTACCGTTCCATTCTCCGCGATCAGATTGTGACCGGCAAATACCATGTCGGAAGTAGATTCTCCATCCCCCGCATCACAATATATATAGGCACAGACAAGACGTGCCGACTGGCCCTGCACCAGACTTCTCCGATACTCCATCTTTCCTACTGTTTCATCACTGGCCGACAGATTGACAATCAATGTGGCGCCCGCCTGCGCATGATCAATGGACGGCGGTGAAGCCACCCACAAATCCTCGCAGATCTCCGCACCAATTCTCAGTGCCGGCAGCTCCTTGCATGCCAGAAGGATCCGACTGCCAAAGGGTACCTTCTCCCCTGCCAATTCTATCGTATCATTGGCATCCGGCCCCGCCGCAAAATGCCTTTGTTCGTAAAACTCACTGTAATTGGGCAGATTCTTCTTGGGGATCACCGCCAATATCCGGCCATTCTGTATGGCAACCGCGCAGTTATAGAGCTTCTGCCGGTGCTGCAGGGGCATTCCGATAAAGCTCATCAGCTCGGAATACTGTCTGGACTGCTCTAAAAGCTGCAAGAGCCCCTCCTGTGCTCCTCTGATGAGGCTTTCCTGTAAAAACAGA
>CAVGBV010000064.1:9775-14718 GCA_963627615.1 Alloprevotella sp. | reverse complement strand
TCAGTTCCTCACATATAATGCCGGAACAAAGGGTGTACCCGTTAAGACCGACCATCAAATTCAGCATTGTAGCTCTATCGTTTGCTTTTATAATACGCGGATAATCATTCGTACTCAGTATTTCCTCTGCAAAGTATAGGGAAGCAGAAGCTCCCTGTTCAAAAGAAAGGCACGGGTATTCAGAAAGCTCCTCCAATTTTATTGATTTGCTGTCGGCAAGGGGATGACCCTTCCAAAGGTAAACATATGTGCCGCATTTGACCAGGCTGTGGAATTCAAGACCATTTTCACGTAACAGCTTCTGAATGGCCTTTCGGTTAAAGTCATTCAGATATAAAATGCCGATTTCGCTTCTTAAAGTAATCACATCATCAATTACCTCTTTTGTCTTCGTTTCGCGAATGGCAAATTCATAGTCCTCCGTATCAAATTGTTTTACCATATCCACAAAGCCCTTGACGGCAAAAGAATAGTGCTGCGTAGAGATGCCGAATTTCTTTTTATGTTTGCCGGCTTTTCCGTAATTCTCCATCATAGATTCGTACTGAGAATACACTTGTCTTGCGTAACTGATAAATTCCAAGCCGTCACTTGTAAGAGAAACTCCGCGTCCGCTGCGATGAAAAATCGTAATACCGAATTCCTTCTCGATTTCCCTGACAGCCCCAGTCAGAGACGGTTACGAAACATACAATATTTCTGCCGCTTTATTCAGCGATCCTGTTTCAGAAATTGTGATTGCGTAATGAAGTTGTTGTAATGTCATTTTATCCTCGACTTTCTGATTGCCTGCCCGATAAAACCAATCAAAATAGCGGCAACCTCCCTTTTCTGTTCATACAATTCATAATAAGCAAAAAACTCCGCCTGTTTTCTCTTCTAGGCCTTATTTTTAACCTATTATTCCTATCAGTTTTATAGGCGGTATTATAGTGCCGATACTATCGCCTGTCAAGATCTTAGAAGAAAATTTCATCTAGTTCGTTTGATTTTTTCAAAAAACCGCTTGACATTTGCCATAGTTCTTAGTATAATAATATGCGTGTTCTGCGTTAGCAGACATGATCCACCTGGAGAGGTGTCCGAGCGGTCGAAGGAGCTGGCCTCGAAATCCAGTACACCGTAAGGTGTCGTGGGTTCGAATCCCACCCTTTCCGTTCAATATCTAAATACCTGTTTTGGTAGGTTTCTTGGAGAAGTACCCAAGTGGCTGAAGGGGCTCCCCTGGAAAGGGAGTAGATCGTTAATAGCGATGCAAGGGTTCAAATCCCTTCTTCTCCGTTAAACGCTTCATTTGATTTTATATTAAATGGAGCGTTTATTAATAAATATTCCTTTATACTTTTAGAGGAAGAAAGGATCATCCATGGACGATAGTGACGGCGACGGTAATATACCGCTGCGATCTCTGAATCATGTTTCTATACCCTGCATAGTCTGTGCTCGCCGTATTCTCAAGGACAGGCTATGTTTTTTGCGTTTATGATCCGAAATGTCTATCATTTACTAAAAACAAAAACGACATTTTAGGAGGATCATCATGGACATATTATGGCAGCTGCTGATTCAGGCCATACTAATCGCTCTGAATGCTGTCTTTGCCTGCGCGGAGATCGCTGTAATCTCCATCAACGACGCAAAACTCACATCTTTAAAAGAACAGGGGGATAAACGAGCTCTCCGTCTCTCCAACCTAACCGACCAACCTGCCCGTTTTCTGGCGACCATTCAGGTGGCCATCACGCTGTCCGGCTTCTTGGGCAGTGCATTCGCGGCAGACAGTTTTGCTTCTCTGCTGACAGAGTGGCTGGTCGGCATGAATGTTCCGATCTCTGCTTCTACACTCAACACCATTTCCGTAATTTTGATCACGATCATTCTCTCTTATTTTTCACTGGTATTCGGCGAGCTTGTTCCGAAACGGATTGCCATGAAAAACGCGGATTCTCTGGCGCTGGCCATGTCCGGAATGATCACATTTGTCTCGAAGCTTTTTAAGCCTCTGGTCGCTTTGCTGACCGTTTCGACCAACGCTCTGCTGCGCTTGTGTGGAATCGATCCCAACGCGGATGACGAGGAAGTCACTGAAGAAGAGATTCAGCTCATGGTCGATACCGGCAGCCGTAGGGGTACGATTCAGCCGGAGGAAAGCGAGCTGATCCACAACGTATTTGAATTCAACGATACAAGCGTCAAGGATATCGCGACGCACCGGCCGGATGTTACCGTCCTCTGGAAGGAAGATCCTCTGGAGGAATGGGATAAAACCATTCGTGAAACCAAGCACTCCTGGTATCCGATCTGCAACGATTCGATCGACACCATTGTAGGTGTGCTGAACACGCAGGATTATCTCTGTCTGACCGATCGTTCCTGGGAGAGTGTGTCCCGGCTGGCGATTCGTCCTGCCTTCTTCATTCCGGAGAGCGTCCGCGCGGATGTACTGTTCCGTAAGATGAAACAGCTACGCTGCCAATTTGCTATTGTCCTGGATGAGTACGGCGGCATGGAAGGCGTCATCACCATCTCTGATCTGCTGGCGGAACTCGTCGGCGACTTTAACGAAGAGGAAGAACCGGATATCGTTTCGATTGCGCCGGATACCTGGCAGATTCACGGTTCCGCGGATCTGAAGGATGTTGAGGAAGCCCTGAATGTTTCCTTTGATGAAGAAGAATGCGATACTTTCGGTGGGCTGCTCCTGGCACGCAATGGCTATATCCCTAAGGACGGTACGCAGTTCGATATCGAGCTGGCCGGACTTGCAATCCACGTAACCGAGATCCGCGGTCATCGGATCGAAAACACCCTGGTCAAGCGTCTGCCCGCCAAGGCTCCGGAAACGGATCAGGAAAACTAACAAAAGAGGGTCTACTTATGGGTAAAATCGGTTTTGATTCAGAAAAATACCTCGCAGAACAGTCACGCTACATTCTAGAGCGTGTCAACAACTGCAATAAGCTCTATCTGGAATTCGGCGGCAAGCTGATGAACGACTTGCACGCCAAACGGGTTTTACCCGGTTATGATGAGAACGTCAAGATGCGTCTGCTGCAAAAGCTGAAGGATCAGGCGGAGATCATCATCTGTGTATACGCGCGTGACATCGAGCGTAATAAGCTGCGCGGCGATTACGGCATCACTTACGGCGCCGAGGCTTTCCGTTTGATTGAGAACCTGACCAATCATGGTCTTCTGGTCAACAGCGTCGTCGTAACCCGTTATGACGGACAGCCTGCCGCGAAACAGTTCATGACACAGCTGGAACGCCGCGGAATCCGTACCTATGCACACCACTCTACTCCCGGGTATCCTACGGATGTCGATCTGATCGTCAGCGACGAGGGCTATGGTTCCAATCCCTATATTGAGACCACTCGTCCGATCGTTGTCGTAACCGCTCCCGGTCCCGGAAGCGGCAAGCTCGCCACCTGCCTGAGTCAGCTGTATCATGAGTATAAGCGTGGCGTCAAGGCCAGCTACTCCAAGTTCGAAACCTTCCCGGTATGGAACATTCCGCTGAAGCATCCGCTGAATATCGCCTATGAGGCGGCAACGGCCGATCTGAAGGATGTCAACCGTCTGGATTCTTTCCATTATGAGGCTTACGGTAAGATCGCGGTCAACTACAACCGTGACCTGGAGACCTTCCCTGTACTGAAGCGGATCATCGAACGCATTACCGGTGCGGATTCCATCTACAAATCCCCTACTGATATGGGCGTCAACCGAATCGGTTACGGTATCATCGATGACGCTGTAGTGCAGGAAGCTTCCCGTCAGGAGGTCATCCGCCGTTATTATAAGACGGCCTGCGAGTATAAAAAGGGCTTTGCCGATGAAGAGACACTGGAACGCGTGACTCTGCTGATGAACGAGCTCAATCTCTTGCCCACGGACCGCGCTGTTGTACAGCCAGCTCTGGATCGCTCGGAGCTGCTGGCACATCAGGGAATGGAAGGAGATTTCCGTCAGGTCGTCTCCATCGAGCTGGAAGATGGCCGGATCATTACCGGACGCCATTCCGCCAATATGGTCATGAGCGCTGTATCCGCCTGCCTTCTGAACGCGCTGAAGGCGCTGGCCGATATGGATGACAGCATCCATATGCTGGCTCCCTATGTACTGGAGCCCATCCATCATCTAAAGACACAGATTCTGCATGACTCCTGCGGTGAGCTGAATGCCGAGGAAACTTTGAACGCATTGTGTGTGTGCGCAGCCGGCAATGAGCAGGCCAAGCTTGCTCTGGATCAGCTGATCCACTTGAATGGCTGTCAGGCACATTCCACCTGTATGCTGGACACAACCGAAGAACAGCTTCTGCGCCGTCTGGGCATTGATGTCACCTGTGAGCCGGTATACGCAAGCTCTAATCTGTACAAATAATATAATCATAAAATCAAGAGGAGCGGATCCTGATATGGATCCGCTCCTCTTTTTATTGTCCTGTCAAATCCCCAGAATGCTCTTTGGCTTTACATGTCCTGCCGCATCGTATCCTTCATCGGTGGAAAAATCCGCCTCCACCCGACGATTGGCCCGGATCAGACGCCGCAATGTCTCCGGGGCGACTTTGCCCCCGGTCGGAACCGTTTCGGAAGCCGCATATCTGAGAATCTGCTCCCGCAGATAGACCGCTGCCGGATCCCCTTCCTCCATCCGGAAGGTACAGACCACAAGAAGTCCCTCTCCTACCTGCCACTCAAACAGGCTGGCCTGCTTGCGGATCAGTTTGTATCCGCTCACAATCTCCGCAATCGGAACAAACGGAATCTCCGGCTCTTCAAATACGACGGCCTCGCCACCCTGCATCATGGAGTAAAACTGCCAGTCGCAGAAGCCCTGATGCGGGAAGTTCCGCAATATGGGATGATCATAGAGTACGGTCGCATTGTTGCCCACCGGACGTCCGCCCGTCATAATCTGGTAGGTCGTCGGCA
>CAVGBV010000064.1:0-9765 GCA_963627615.1 Alloprevotella sp. | reverse complement strand
TCGTCGGCAATGACGGCAGTCCGCCGCCCCCCAAAAGAACCAGCCGCTCCCCGCGCTCCAGCGCCTCGACCGCCGTTTCATCCAGGCAATCGATGACACGGACCACTTCAATCTCCACGGCTATTCTCTGAGGAAATACCCAGTAATCCCAGCAGTTCTCCAATTCATACTGCTCGGAAGAAAGTCTGGCTCTCAGATACAGATGCTTGGCCTGCGGCACTTCCGGCATCGTAATCTTCAGTTCTCCAAGCGGATTCACGCAGGCTCCCTGTAATCCGGACACCATCTGGCTGCCTCCGGCAAGGCTCCGGTTCTCCTCATCCATCAGCTTCCACGTCAGCAGTGCCTGCTCTGCCGTCTGACCTCCGTAAAGGGAAGCGTACATCCGGACCGAAATTGAATCTCCACTGTTAAAGTTTCGTTTCTTTCCGCAGTCTGCCAGAAGAACACTCTCCGCATTGAAACGCCGTATGTCTTCCTCGGAAAATCCCGCTTTCAGCTCATAAAACTCATTCAGGATTCCCACCGCGTAGCCGCACCGATGCCAATGACAGTCGATGGCTCCCAGCAGATCATATCCTGATACCCTGGGGCAGCGGCGGGCATTCTCCATTCCAAACTTCAGGATCTGACGCATCCACCGACAGGAATTCTGATAATACCTGGGCGCGTTTTTCAAAAGTCCCATCCGATCCAGATATTCTCTGGCTGCCTTGTACATGCCCGGTCCAATCCGGGTTCCTTCATACCTTCTCTCCAGATCCAGATTCAGAAAGCTGTCATTGATCCCCATCTCATGCATTAGACTGGGTCTGTGCATCAGGCTCATCCGCTGCTCCATCACCGCGTCATCGGTATCCAGAGAATGATAGCTAAAGATTGAACCATGCGGAGCCAGTACATCTGCCATCTCTGTAAGCTTTTCCAGGCGGGATGCGATATGCGGAAAAGGCTCCGTCCTGTAAGAAGGATGATTCTCATCCAGTTCATATTCGATGCCTCGCAGTCCTTCCATCGGGTCAAACAGACAATCCGGCGCCTTTTCCCTGCAAAAGCGTCCCATCCGTTCCACGTAGTCCAGCATGTCTTCATCGAGCGCTACTTCATTGCCGCAGCAATAGAGGACCACCGAAGGATGCTTACGGCAGGTCTGTACGATATCCCGCCATTCACTCTCGCAAAAACCATTGGGCGCCTCTGCCTGAATCATCATTCCCAGCCTGTCCGCAGCCTGCATGTACTCTTCCGGCGGCGTCCAGGTATGACAGCGGATCCAGTTAAATCCCAGCCGCTTCAGGATCTTGAGGGTGTCCATATAGTAGGCCAGGGATGTCGGAACCGTACAGGTCTCCGGAAAATACGCATGATCTGTCAAGCCGCGCAGCAGCACCGGCTGTCCGTTCAGATAGATCCTCTCCCTGTCGGCACTAAGTGTCCTGCGGCCATAGGACTGCGTCAGGCAGTCCGTTGCTCCGTCCTTGTTATAAAGCACCAAATGCAGCGTATAGAGCTTGGGCGTGTGATCGGACCAGTGCCGGATCCCCGTGGCCGGGGTTTTCCAGACGTGGTTCTGTCCCTGGAAGCATTCTGTGCCATGCAGAACTTCCCTTGCTTCTTCATCCTCCACTGACCACTCCAACCGAAACTCTCCCGGACCGCTGAGGGCAACCTCCCATTGAAGCTCTTCTGCGGAACTCTCCCGCACATAGCAGTCCCGTATGGCAGTCCGGCCGCTCACAAGGAGCTGTACGCTCCGGGTAATTCCGGCGCTTTTCCCTTTATAGCCGCGGATACTGCATCCTGTCCGATCGGTCCGAAGGTTGGAAACCGCGATCAGCAGTTCATTTTCCACACCATACTGCAAATATTCCTGAATCTCATAAGAAAACTCCGTCAGATGACCTTCATGATGCCCTACCTGTTTTCCATTGACCCACAGCCAGCTCTCCATGGTCACAGAACCGATAGAAAGGACAATCACCCGGCCGCGCCAGTCCTCCGGCACCTCGATCCGCTTCTTGTACCAACCGCAGCCGGAAAGAAACGGGAGCGACGTATCCGGCGGGCGCTGAATTCCGGCCGGATAGGCCAGCTGCGGCAGATACTCCGGATTGATCTTATAATCCCTGCCTCCGAACACCGTGTAACCGAGCCGCTCGATATAATCATCCCAATATGCCGGCACCGGCATCGTCATCTCATAGGAAAGACTTTTCGGCAAAGCCTCTGCCGGATCCTGCATGGTATAGGCAAAGTCCCATTCTCCGTCCAAACTGATCTTCTGTCTGACTCTATCCATCTATGAACCCCCTGTATGTTTTATATTCTCATCTCTTTTTTGCCTGAATGAATTTTATTTTCCCCGATCCCGCCCTCGCACAGAATCAATACCTGGTGATTACGATAACGATTACAATGCAGATGTTACATTGCCGGGCATCATTATAAAAAAATAGATACGGCCCTTCGTATGCGCTATGGTTCACTTTATCACTCAAGTGAAAGAGTTTGGTATTCGCCTTCTGTCCTACACATCTTTTTTAATTCAATTCTGTGGTCCAGTTCTTCTCCTGGATGATTTCGTCCACTTCCCGCAGTTCTCTGGACAATTGATCGAGCTCTTTTTGCATCTCTCTTACAGAGACCGTACTGCGCAGACGGATTTCCTGCGCTGAGTGACGCATGGCCAACGCGCTGGCCTCATTCAGGAAATTCCGCAGGATCCCGATCCGACCGTTCAGACAATCCCGATGTGCCAATAGATCGGACAGGCTCTTTTCTCCAACCATTGCTGTACTGTTGGTCCGGTTAATCCGGGCGATCAGCTCCTCCAGCCGTCCGTAATCCTCCCGCAGTTCCTTTAAGAGTGCCTGCGGATCCTCCGCCGGTTCCTCTCCCTCCTGAACCTTGGCGTTGTTCAGTAATCTGGTCTCCAATTGACGCAGCCTTGTCTGCAATTGGGACCGTTCCGAAAGGGCATTTGCTAATTTCATAGGTCTCCTCCTCAGATAACGTCCTCCGGACCCACCGTATAGGCGCTGGTCCACGCGGATTTTCCGTCAGCATCGATGATCTGCGCTCTGACAAACCGATCGTGCGCCTTGAGGCGGAACCGGGCTTCTTCTACATCCTGCCCGCGGCATACCGTATCCGCCTGCCAGACACTGGCCGAATAAAAGATAACCGCGGACGCCTTGGAACACCGCACTGTAAAATATCCATCCTGAATGGCTGCCCTGTAGATTCTGGGGCCCTGCGTCGCGTAAAAGCGTCCGGCCTTCAGTGCTTCCAGAATCGCGTCCCGGCTGCACTCCTGCGCCTGTACATAGATAAAGCCTCCGAACAGCTCATCCGCATAATAATGCGTGTCATCGGATGCCATGTACGGGACCCGCATTCCGTATTTGGACGCCAGATCCAGAACATGCGAAGAATCGGCCCGTGCGGAATAGGGATATCCGGAAACCGAATTATAGATCTCCGTCCCGATGAGTCCGGTCAGCTCTGCCATATCTCCCGGCTGATCCAGCGACCATGCCGGATGCGCCAGAATCGGCAGGCCTCCGGCCTCTCGTATAGCATCGATCAGCTCTTGTCCCTTCATATGACGGTCCGCCTGAATCTCCCGTTCCATTCCGATTCCTACGATATGCCAGCATCCGCCCTGCATGGTATCCAGCTCTACGCCGGGCAGCGTCAGCATATTGGCGTACTGTCCGTCGCTGCTGGGCTTCCAGTGGTCTGTCAACGCTATAAAATCATACCCTGCCTTCTGATAGATCTCCATCGCTTCCTGCGGCGTCTTTTTCCCGTCACTGCAGGTCGTATGCATATGAAGATTTCCCTTCCACCAAAGCTTTCCTTCTGAATCCTGATACATTTTCTCCTCCATAGAGCAGGGAGAGGCAAAAACCTCTCCCATTTTTTATCAATCCAACGCTGCTGCGATATCCGTACACAAAATCAGATACGCGCCCATTCCGTGAAGATCATTCTCGCTGGTCGGCCGCGCGCAATAATGCGCATAATCGCCTACACCGGTTCCGACACAGATGTTATCGATGATCACACCGTTTTCATCATAGCGAAGCCGATCGATGATCCCATGATATCCCTTGATCGCTGTATCCATATACTTCGGATCCATCAGGCCCATACGAATGGCCCGGGCAATCGCCGCGGAATACAGACAGGTGCAGGAGGACTCTACCCAGTTGCCTTCTTCTCCGCCCTTGTTGACGACCTGATACCACAATCCGGTCTTCTCATCCTGGTAGGGTATCAGCGCTGTCAGCAGATCTACGATCATACGGATGATCTCCGGACGATCCTTATGATCCTCCGGCAGATATACCAATTCATCCAGCAGGGCAACCGGCACCCATCCCATTGAACGTCCCCAGAACTCCGGAGACTTGCCCGTAACCGGATCCGCCCATGGCGCCTGTTTGCTGTAATCCCATGCATGGTACCATAAACCTGTCTTATCATCTCTGGTCTTTTTCTCCATCATGATGGCCTGCTGGGTACTCAGGTCAAAATATTCCGGATGATGGAACCTGGCGGCGTATTCTACGCTAATCGGGCCTGCCATATAGAGTCCGTCCAGCCACATCTGATTCGGATAGCGATCCTTATGCCAGAAGCCGCCCTCCGGATTTTTGGGGAAATTATAGATGGTGGGAAGCAGCGTATCCAGCGCAATCTTATACTTCTCATCACCGGTCTTTTCGTAAAGCTCAAACAGCAGGATACCGGGCTGGATATCATCCAGCTGCCCCCGATCCCATTGAATGATCGACCCGTCCGGACGGACTTCATGATCCACCCAGGCCTTATAATACTCATAATACTTCTTCTCTCCGGTCAGGTGCCATGTCTTTTGCACGCCGGACAGAAAAACTCCCTGATGATAGTGAAAACGATCCTTCGGCGGCAAATCCTCCGGACGGAACTTTTTCATCATCGTATCACAGCCCATCCGGGCGTATTCTACAGCCGAATGTCCCTTATAATTTGAACCTTCCATCGTCATATCCTCCTTATACGCGATCACTTCTGAATCGGCCGCATGGCCAATTCCAAGGTAAACTCTTTCTGATCCAGGCGGTACTGCTTGAGGAGCTCCGGACCGCAGGCATTGGAACCGCTTCCGCTCTGTCCGTAATCCAGATTCAGAACCGTTTTATGGCTCTGCGGAAGCTCGTACGGATGTGCGGACGCCGCGATCTCATGCGCCGTATACCGTCCTGTATTGAAGGAAAAGCCTTCTCCGATCACCTCAAGTCCAAGCCCGTAGCGATCCGTACAGCTCATCCACTCCGTATCATAATGCGCGCCGTTTTCCTGCGGCTTCAGGTAATTCTCAAACATCTCGTCAACCGATGTCATGAACAAGGATTTGTAGCAGGCATGATGCTTGTCGATATAGCTCTCATCCGGTCCGTACCCGAAATACTTCACCTCGGAATACTGCTCCGGCAGCACCAGCCGGATTCCGAAACGCGGCAGGAACATTTCCCGTCCCTGATCTCTTCTCTGATCCCGCTCAGTTGCCTCCCGCACCTGCACTTCTGCCTTAAAATGCAGCTGCCCGTCTGTACCAACCGTCCAATTGGTGCGGACCCGCGCCACCGGCTTCATAGATCTTGCCGCCAATGCGTATTCGGCCTGGAAATGAATCGCTTCTGGCCGCTCGTCAAAAATCTCCAGCTTGCGCAGCTGTGTCTCCAGACGATCGATTCCCCAGTTTCTCCAAACCTCGATGACTCGCCGGTCGTTATCCATCGGTGCGCGGAAGACCTCGAAATCTACATCCTCGCGCAGCAGCTCCCGTCCCTCATAACAGATTCCGCACAATGCTCCGGATCCCTCCCGGAACTTATATTCAAAATTCACACCGCGGACATAGATGATTCCGTCCTTTTTCCAGACTTCCATAATGCTGCCGGGCCGGTTCTCCATGAACTGGCGGTTCTCTGCCCTTCTGAGCTCAAACTGCGCTCTGGACAGCACCTCTCCGGCTTCAAAATACAGATCCTTTTCTTTTTGAATCGCTTCTGCCCGCAGATAGACCGAACCGGCATCCGGTATGCTCAGCGGCAGCTCGATCTCGCAGTCCATCCCCGGAAGGATCTCGGGGAATTCCATAGAGCCACGTCCGACCGGAACTCCGTCCTGCTCAAGAGTCCATTCCAGGCGCAGTTGCGACAGATCCGTAAAGTCATACCGGTTCTCCACCCGAAGCTTTCCTTCCTCGCTCCACGCGAACTGAACCGGAGCGATTACCGCCTTGTATTCCCGAAGGCCCGTATGCGGTCTGCGGTCCGGATAGACCAAACCGTCCATACAGAAATTTCCATCATGCGGCCATTCTCCAAAGTCTCCGCCATAGGCATAGAACTCCTGTCCCTGGTGCTTTTCGGCGGCACGAATCGGACGAACCACACCGTCCTCACACTTTTTCGCCAAGATAGCATGATCGCACCATTCCCATACACAGCCGCCCATCAGCTTGGGTTCCCGACAGATCAGATTCCAGTAGTCCGCGGCATCTCCGGGACCATTGCCCATGGCATGGATAAACTCACACAGAAACAGCGGCTTTTTATTCTCCGGGTCCTCCGCATAGGTCTGCATATAGTCCAATGTCGGATACATCCGGCTCAGAATATCCAGTTCCTCATGTCCAACCTCCTGACGGTGATACTGTCCCTCATAGTGAATCAGCCTTGACGGATCCCGCAATTTGGCCCAGCGCGCCATTGCCAGATGATTCTCCCCATAATCCGACTCATTGCCCAGAGACCAGAAAAGAATACAGGGCTGGTTCTTATCCCGTTCTACCATACGCTGCATACGATCCAGGAACGCGTTCTTCCACTCCGGGTCCGCCGGGAGATTGATGCCGTTGGTCCATGCGCCATGCGCTTCCAGATCCGCCTCATCCATTACATAAAAGCCCAAACGGGTACACAGCTCCGGGAAACGCGGGTCATTGGGATAATGGGATGTCCGGATCGTATTGATATGGTGCTGCTTCATGAGCCGCAAGTCCTTCATCATATCATCCATCGATACGGTCTGCCCCGTCAGCGGATTGGAATCATGACGGTTAACTCCGCGCAGCTTGATCGGGCGTCCGTTAAACATAAAGACTCCGTCTCTCACCTCAGCCTTGCGGAAGGCTGTACTGATTCCAATGACTTCTCCGGCTTTCCGCAGAATCACACGGTACACATAGGGAGCTTCCGCATTCCATAGAATCGGAGATTCACAGGCAAGCTCCAGTGTCCCGCTGCCTTCCTCCGAACAATCACACTCTGCCTGCGCAAGTTCTCTGCCTGCCGGATCATACAGAGCCGCCTGCAGTGTTCCGGCTTCCTGCGCGTCCGCTTCCACCGTCACCACTCCTGTATCCGGATCGGCCTTGACAAAAACATCCCGGAGATGTCCCGGCTCTCTCTTCAGCAGATACACATCCCTGAAAATACCGGAATACCGAAAACAATCCTGATCCTCCAGATAGCTTCCGTCGCACCACTTCAGCACCATAACGCATACACGGTTCAGCCCGGCCTGCGTATAGGCGCTGATCTGAAACTCTGCCGGAATCCGGCTTCCCTTGGAATACCCCACATATTGCCCGTTTACCCACAGGGCAAAACAGGAATTTACTCCTTCAAATACCAGATACTTCTCAGTGCCTTCCCAATCCTCCGTCAACCGGAAGTCCCGAATATAGACTCCTGCCGGATTCTCGGCCGGAACCCGCGGCGGATCGCAGGCAAACGGATATCTCACGTTGGTATATTGACACTGATCATACCCCTGCATCTGCCAGCAGGACGGCACCGGGATTCTGTCCCAGGCCTGCGCGTCAAAATCCTTTTTATAAAATCCCTCGCAGATCTCTTCCGGTCTGGAAAAGTAGCGAAAATTCCAGCTTCCGTTCAAAAGCATTACTCTTTGAGATTCCTGTCTCTTTAATGGATCGGGATCCTGGCAATCCTCCTGAAAAGGAATATACCATGCTCTTGGTGCCTCCCTGTTCATAGACAGCATTCTCGGATTTTCCCAAAAATTTTCAATCTTCATACTGCCACTCCTTTTAATTTCTCTCTTTAATTAAAGCTGAACACCTTCTTTTACTGTATCACACTCTTTTCAAAAAGGCAATAAAATTTCATCTTTTCCGTTGCCTTTTTCTAAAAAACTGGTATAATTAGAATAGACATTTTATGGAAACTTACGGAGGGGACGGAGCATGAAAATTCTATTGCTAAGCGACATCGAGTCCGAATCTCTATGGGATTATTTTGACAAAAGCAAGATGTCCGATTATTCCCTGATCCTCTCTGCCGGTGATCTGAGAAGTGATTATCTGTCCTTTCTCGCTACGATGGTTCATGTGCCCGTCTTATACGTCCACGGCAATCATGATACCCGCTATATGCGCCGCCCGCCGGAGGGATGTATCTGCATCGAAGACACGGTTTTTGAGTACCGGGGCATCCGGATCCTTGGCCTTGGCGGTTCCATGCGCTATCGTCCCGGAGACTGCCAATACACAGAAAAGGAAATGTCCAAGCGGATCGCCAAGCTTCGCAGACCGATCCGAAAAGCCGGCGGATTTGACATTCTGCTGACGCATTCGCCTGCACAGGGTCTGGGCGACGGAACAGATCTTCCTCATCAAGGCTTTCAATGTTTTTTGGACCTGATGGATCGCTACCATCCGGCCTATATGATTCACGGACATGTTCATATGAACTATGGATACCGCCTCCCGCGCGTTCAACAATACGGAACAACCAAGGTCGTCAATTGTTATGAAAAATGGGAAATCGACTTTCCCACTTCCGAGCTGTAGGAAATAAATCCTTTATGTAGTTTTATTTCCTCTTTCGATGTCCATGTGATACAATGCGTATAATATCATCTCCAATTATGGAAGGGAGGCCGCTGATTCCATGGAATCGAAACTCGCTGAAAAGCTGTCGGCTCTGCGTGTACGAGCCGGTCTGTCTCAAAGAGATGTGGCAAAACGTATCGGTATTTCAACTCAGAGCTGTTCCCATTACGAAACAGGGCGCCGGACTCCGGATATCTTTATTCTATATCGTTTTTCTCAGCTCTATCGGGTAACGATGGAATATCTGTTGTCTGCCTCCAATCCCCAGCCGCCGCAGCATCTTCCCTCCTCTTTGCGTTCTCTGTCAGATGAGGATCTGGCATCTTTACATCTATATCTGGACTATTTGGCATATCGCCGTATCCATATCCCATCTAACGAAAAGGAGGCACCAAACAATTGACAAAACCATATGTACCGGATCAGAGCTTAGGAGACCGACTGCGTACCTACCGAGAACAAGCAGGCTTAACGTAGGCGGATGTTTCCCGGGAACTTGGAATTACCGCGCAGGCCTATTCCCATTATGAGACCGGGCGCCGTTCTCCCTCTCCCGATACTTTTTTCAAGATTGCACAGCTATATCATGTGTCAATGGAATGTCTGCTGACCGACCGGAAGAATTCATCTGATTACCTCTTCTATAAGATCAGCAATCTGCCCGTTGAGGATCGGCAGAATGTAGAACAGTTTATTTCTTTTCTGCATTCCCGTCACCCCGTTTCTTCTCAAAACTCTAAACACAATAAGTAAAAATGAGCTGTCGCACGAATATGATATGTACCCCCAATACTGGACACCCAGTATTGGGGGTACATATCAATGTTAGTGCGACAGCCCCTTTTTATTGT
>CAVGBV010000063.1:0-14724 GCA_963627615.1 Alloprevotella sp. | reverse complement strand
CGAATTTGTGATCATTCGGACGAACCAACTTCATGAAGTGCTTGCGGACCATATCCGCATATTCTCCCTTCAGTGCGCTCTCCATATCAGTATAGACTACGCCCTGTTCCGCAACCTCCTGACGGACATTGTGATAAACCAACTCCGAGTCATACTGAGCGCCTACGCCAGCCAGGGATTTTCTCTCCGCCTGCGGAATGCCCAGCCGTTCAAACGTGTTTTTAATCTCCTCCGGTACATCTTCCCATTTGGTTTTCATTCCCGTATTGGGACGCACATACGTCGCAATATGGCTTATATCCAATCCTTCTATTGAGGGTCCCCAATCCGGCACCTTCATATTCTGATAGATCTGAAGCGACTCCAGACGGAACATCCGCATCCACATTGGGTCCTTTTTTTCTTCGGAGATCTGTTCAATAATTTCCGGTGTCAGGCCTTCCTGAATCCGGTACGCATCTGCCTGTTTGTCCTTGACATCGTAGACACTTCTGTCGATGTCTTCCACATAGGTTTTCTCTTCCATATATCTGCCTCTCCTTACCGCGCAGACGCCGCTGCTTCATACTGTGCATATCCCTCTGCGTTCACGCTGTCTACCAGAGACGCGGCTCCATCCTTGATGATCGTTCCGCCCACCATAATGTGCGTCCGGTCGACATGAATCTTTTCCAAAAGTCTCGTACTGTGCGTAATAATCAGTAAACTGCCTCCGGACCGCTTTTGATACTCTGCCACTCCCTTGGATACAATCTGAACCGCATCTACGTCCAGACCGGAATCCGTTTCGTCAAGGATGGCAAGATCCGGTTTCAGCATCAAAAGCTGAAGGATCTCTGTCTTTTTCTTTTCACCGCCAGAGAAGCCAACGTTCAGATCGCGGTTCGCATAGCTCTCATCCATTTGCAGGACATCCATCGCCGCCTTTAATTCTTTCTTAAAGCTCCACAGCGAAATTCTCTTGCCTGTCTTCTGCTCCAACGCACTCCGAATAAAAGCGCTCAGCGTAATGCCGGACACTTCAATCGGATTCTGGAAGGAAAGGAAAAGTCCCTCGCGAGCCCGTTCATCCGGTGCGGTGCCGACGATATTTTTCCCGTGAAACCAGATCTCACCGGATGTCACCTGATATCTTGGATTACCAGCCAGTGCATAGCCAAGCGTCGATTTTCCCGTTCCATTTGGGCCCATCAGCACATGTGTTTCTCCCTTGCCAATGGTCAGATTGATGTCTTTCAGGATCTCCCGTTCGTCTACACGGACATCCATGTTCTTGATTTCCAACAGATTTTCTTTACTCATCATCGCACCTCTTTTATGATTTTACATCTCTTACTATAGATTCAATAGCTGCCTTCCGGCGGCTCCGCGACTTATTATACACCTTCTTACCTACTATGTAAATAGGTAATTCAAAAAAAGAAAAGGACAGGAAGGATTTCCTGCCCTTTTTTCCGCATCTGTTTCAGCCTCTATGAAAGAATCCTTTCTTAACATATTCCTCAGTTGACACAGACACCAATTCATAACCGGTCTCTCCGATTGCCATGCGCAGTCTGTCCTCGTCCAGCGGAGCCTCGGCAATAATTTCCGTCTCTCCCTTACTGTGAGAAGAAGAAACCTTCTTAACCGAAAGAGTTTTTCTGATCACATCATTGATATGGGATTCACACATTCCGCACATCATTCCATTGATCTTCAGCGTGATCTTAACCATTGGAATACCCTCCTTTGATTAGTTTTAACTAACCATCCAGATTATATCACCATGCTCTCTCACTTGTCAAGATCTTCTGTATTTTTCAATTTCCAGCCGATCGCTCTTTTCCTTCCTAAGATAAAATCGGCATAGATCCCTTCTTTTTGTATAAGCTCCTCATGAGTTCCCTGCTGAACCACCCGCCCGTCATCTACGACCAGAATCTGATCAGCATGGCGCACCGTCTTCAAACGATGTGCAATCATGATGATGGTCTTATTGCGTGTCAGCGCCTCTATCGCCTTTTGCAGACGATCTTCATTCTCCGGATCCACATTGGCTGTCGCTTCATCCAGAATAATGATCGGAGCATCTTTCAGCATGGCTCTCGCGATACTGATACACTGCTTCTCCCCGCCGGAAAGGGAAGCGCCGCCTTCCCCTATCACTGTATCGTACCCTTCGGGAAGCGCTTCGATAAAGTCCGCACAGCAGGCTTTACGCGCGGCTTCCACTACTTCCTCATGTGTCGCCTCCGGACGTCCGAAACGAATATTGTTCTCGATTGTATCCGCAAAAAGATACACATTCTGAAAGACCATACTGATCTGATCCATCAGAGACTCCAATGTATATTCCCGAATATCCTCTCCCCGATCCGGATTCTGCCGCTATCCGCATCCCAGAACCGGGCAATCAGATTGCATATGGTTGTCTTGCCCGAACCCGACGGTCCTACAATTGCTGTCGTTGTTCGATCCGGCATGGTCACATTGATTCCATGCAGGATCTCTTGATTCTCATAGGAAAAATGGACATCTTCCAAAACGATATCATGTCTCTTTGGGCAAATCTCCTGACTGCCCTCATCAATCTGTTCCATATGTTCTGTCTCCAATGTTCGGTCAATGCTTGCAGATGCCAGCCGCAACATGGAGATTCCCATACCGAAAAGCTTGATCTGTCCAAATACCATAAAGGATATAATAATACTCATCAATGCATTCAGCATCGACATCTCTCCCTGAATCCAGAGAAGCACTGCTGCCAGCATCATACCAATCCCCGCGATCTGCAGCACCAATTCTTCCAATATGGTATAGGGTGTCATGAGCCTCTCGACATTGAGATTGCTTTTACGGTTATATTCCAAGTGCATCTTGCAGCTGTTTGACACCTCGGTTGCCGAGATTCAACGACTTGACAACTCCCATCCCCTGTACATACTCCAATACCGCGGAAGTCAGTGCCGTCTGGGACTTCTGCAGATCCGGCACAATCGCAGAGGACTTTTTTTCCATAGCGGAGACAACCAGAAAATACAATATCATACCGCCCATCGCGATCAGTCCGATCCTCCAGTCAAAAAGCAAAATCATCAGTGTAAATACGACTGTTCCGATCAGCCCGCCCAGGATATTGACCAAAACCATCGGCACCATGCTCTCTATCGACCCCAGAACCGTCGTGCAGACACCAATCACTTCTCCCAGGCTGTTTTTCATTGAAAAATCCCATGGGAACGCTCTTCAGGCGATTTCCGATGGTGATCCTTTCATTGGCTGTCATAAAATATCCGGCATGGGTCTGCATAAGCTGTGAAACTCCTCCTGTCAGAGCACCGCCAAGAATGCTTATGACCATGCACAAAAGCGCTATCCACGCTGCCGCACCGCCCCTTTCGCCTTCTGCCATAGCTCGCAGAACCGTATACACTGCTCCTACCTCGAACATATGAAAGACCGCATTGAAAAAACACACCAGAACGGAACGGTTAATATTCTTCTTTTCTTCTCCGGCAAAATTCCAAATCTTACGAAATGCACTGATCATGCCTCTTCACCATCCTTTGCACCGATATGCGCAAGCCACATCGCCTCATACAGCGGGCACTCTCTCCGTAATGCCTCATGCACCCCTACAGCCTGAATCTTTCCTTCCTGTACCACAACGATCTGATCGGCATCCTGTATGGTCGAAAGCCTATGCGCAATGATGATTACCGTTTTTCCCTGAATCAGGCGCGCAAGCCCCTGCTGAATCAACACCTCATTCTCCGGATCGATATAAGCTGTCGCTTCATCCAGGATAATGATTGGCGCGTCTTTTAATATAGCCCGCGCAATCGCTACTCTCTGCCGTTCTCCGCCGGACAGATGTACTCCGCCGCTTCCGGTTCTGGTCTCATACCCCTGCTCCATCTTTTGGATAAACGAATCGCACCCGGATGCCCTTGCCGCATCCTCTACCTCCTGATCCGTAGCGGAAGGGCGCCCCATCCGGATATTTTCCCGAATGGTCGTATCGAACAGGTAATTGTCCTGTGACACAAAAGCAACCCTGTCATAGAGTTCTCGCAAAGGAATCTGCCGGATATCCGCTCCGCCGATTGTGATCTTTCCTTCCGAAACATCCCAAAATCCCGCAATCAGCTTGGCAATGGTAGACTTTCCCGACCCTGAGGGGCCCGTCAGCGCTGTGATCTTACCATCCGGAATGATAAGATTTATATCGTCTAGCACATTTTGTCCTTCATGATATCCAAAGCTTACATGGCTCAGGCCAATTTCATTGTCTACAGGTATTGTATCCTCTTCCGGATGCTGCTGTTCTTGCGCTTTCAAAAGTTCATCAATCGACTCCACCGTAGTGCCGACCTGCGCAAACGTATCGACAAAATTCATGGCTGCCATCAAAGGCTTCGCGATACCCATTGCCAGAATGACTGTAATTATCAGTGTATCCGCGCTTAGGCTTCCTCCCTGATACATCATCCATCCCACCGGGAGGATCGTGATCAAAGTCGCGGGGACCACCGCATATGCCAGTGACAACCCCATCTGACTCTTTTTCATCCACTGGTAATAATATTGCGCATTGTCTCTGACCTGGTCCGCGAAACGGGCATACGAAGTTTTCCCCTGATTATAGGCTTTAATGACCTCTGTTCCTCCGATATACTCAACAATCGCTCCATTCATTTCCTGTGTTTTCTTGACAGCGCCCTCATAGTTTTTCGCATAAGATCCCATAACCGTCATCATACAGAGCATTCCTACCGGGATGGTTACCAAAGACAGCAGCGCCATGCGCCAGTCCAGCACAAAAAGATATATCAATATCAACATGGGGCCAGCAAGATTCGCAGTCATCTCCGGTGCGCCAGCGTCGTTTCCATCCCATCGACCTGATCTACTATAATCTGCTTCATCTTACCGCTCGACATATCCAGGACCGTTCCCAGCGGAAGCTTGGGGAGCTTCTCCAAAATCTTCTGCCGAATTGTCTTCAGTATTGAAAATGTTGCCTTATGAGAACGTGCCAACGCCAGGTTATATAATATCGTACGCCCGACAAAACCGGCCGTCCCTAAGAGAAGCCATGGGATATAGGATGATATTTCTTTCTGTCCCGTCCAGATCCTTAAAATCAACTGCGCCGCAGCGTAATATGGAAGCATCCCCAGAACTACGCCTGCAAGTGCACTCAGCACAGCCAGAATAAGAGAACCATGTTCAGCCTCCCCCAGTTCCCAGATTCTGGCCAACGGACTTTGTTTCTGCATACCCTTTCCTCCTTTGCGGTTAGCATAGGATAACCTTTGATGTGTACATAAGGCTACCCCTTACGGATCCAGCCCTATATTACTTTTATTCCCCGGCAATCGCCTGAAAACCGGCATGATGGTACCTTCCAAGCATCAGAACATATCTCTTGGCCTCCTCGCGGCCAATCTCATGCCGAATCACCTGAAAGATTCCTTCGAAATAAGAAGTTACCACCATGTGATACAGTTCTCTTGTAATAGAACCGTCAGGCTGCAGTTCATGACCTGTAACCTGTATCCACTTATAAGTGTACTCCTCCTCAACCGCTACCAGGGAATCCACAAAATTTTGGAACTTGGTGCCATAAGACGCGTCCAAAAGCAATCGGAAGACATCATGGTGATCATACATGTAATCTACCATTTTTAGCATTTCATCCGAAGAGTAGTTTTCCATCTCTTCCTCCTGCCGCTTTTTATCCAGAGAATGAAAGCTTTCCTGCACCTGGACAAAATTGGTTATAAACTCCTGTGCCACAGGTTCAACAATCGCAGTAAACAGTCCTTCCTTATCACGAAACCGAACATAGATCGAACTGGTACTGGTTCCCGCCTTCTCCGCAATCGTGCGCAATGACGCGTCTTTATAACCCTTTTCCAAAAATTCCGCCACTGCACATTCCAATAGCTTCTCCGAAACGCCTGCAATCTGTTTTGCCATGCTTCCCCCTATTTGTAACAGCGTTTTATAACACCGTTTTAGATATTAGCATATATTTAAGAGCCTATCAATCCTTTTATTAAAAAACCTTCAGGAAGTCACGCCTGAAGGTCAATAAACTTATAAAATGAACATTGCGTCCCCAAAACTGAAAAACCGATATTTTTCTTCTACAGCCTGACGGTATGCTTCCAACACGTGTTCCCTTCCGGCCAGGGCGCTGACAAGCATAATCAGTGTAGACTCCGGCAGATGAAAATTGGTTATCAGAGCATCCATCACCTTAAATTGATATCCCGGATAAATAAAGATATCCGTCCAACGGCTTCCCGCCCGCAGAACTCCATTTTCATCGGCCATGCTCTCCAAGGTTCTGCAGGAGGTTGTACCCACGCAGATGACCCGATGGCCTCCGGCTTTGCACTCCTGTACCATCTGTGCGGTCTCTTCCGTGACAATACAGAACTCGGAATGCATCTCATGATCTTCCACTGTTTCTTCCTTAACCGGCCGGAAGGTTCCCAGGCCGACATGCAATGTCACAAAGCCGACCTTCACTCCTTTTGCGCGGATCTCGTCCAAAAGCTCCTCCGTAAAATGCAAACCGGCTGTCGGCGCCGCGGCAGAACCTTCTTCTCTGGCATAAACAGTCTGATACCGATCGCGATCCTGCAGTTTTTCATGAATATAGGGCGGCAGCGGCATCTCTCCCAATTGGTCCAGGACTTCTTCAAATACGCCGTCAAATTCAAATCGTACGATTCGGTTGCCTCCCTCTACGATTTCCAGGACCTCTGCCTCCAGCATCCCGCCGCCAAAGCTCAGACGATGTCCGGGACGTACTCTCCGTCCCGGATGTACCAGAACTTCCCAGCACATTCCGTCGCCATACATTCCTTCCGGACAGCGTTTGAGCAGCAGCAGCTCCACATGGGTTCCGGTGTCCTTTCGCTCTCCCAGAAGCCTTGCAGGCATCACCTTCGTATCATTCAGAATCATACAGTCTCCAGGCTGCAGATACTCCAGAATATCCCGAAAATGTCTATGCTGAATCTCTCCGCTCTCTTTGTTCAAGACCAGAAGCCGGGAAGCCGTCCGATCCTGCAGCGGCACCTGAGCGATAAGCTCTTCCGGTAAATCATAATAGAAATCGCTTTTTTTCATATTCCTACCTCCAAACAAACATGGAAAAAGGCGGATATCCCGCCTTTTTGTATCTCTTTATAATCCCAGGATATCATGAATCTGCTGCAATGCCTGGTCCTTTTCGCAGACTCGGTGATGACGTATCGGAGAATCCAAAACCTGACGGACTCTCGACGGTATGGATGTCTGGCTGATCGCACTCAGCTTTTCCATAAGCGCCATCTCATCCTCCGGAACTTCTGATCCCACAGCCTTCAGGATGCTGGCCGGGAATTTGTAAGGGCTGGCCGTAGATACCACAACCACAGGAACCGTATCTCCCGTCTCCTGCTGATACCGCTGCGCAACATTATAAGCCACTGCCGTATGGGGATCCATAACATACGAACTGTTCTGATATACTTCGCGAATGGCCGCCTCCGTCTCCTCTTCACTGGTAAACTGCGCCCAAAACTCCTCTTCCAGAGCTGTTTTATCTACAGGCAGAGTATAACTGCCCCGCTGACGCAGCGAATCCATCAGCTCCTGTACCAAAGTGCCATTCTCGCCGCATAATTGATAGAGAAGTCTTTCCAGATTACTGGAAACAAGAATATCCATAGACGGCGAACAGGTCACAAAGAATTCTCTATTGGCATTGTAGCGTCCCGTATGGAAAAAGTCTGTCAGAACATTATTCATATTGGACGCGCAGATCAGCTTCTTGATCGGCAGACCCATGGTCCGCGCATAATGTGCCGCCAGAATATTGCCAAAATTGCCTGTCGGTACACTGAAGCTCACCGGCATGCCCAGGCTCACCTTATGATCGCGTACCATCTCCAGGTATGCCCAGAAATAATACACTACCTGAGGAACAAGGCGCCCAATATTAATGGAATTGGCAGAGGAAAACATATATCCGGCATTCTTCATCTTCTGTGCTTCCTGCGGATTGGTAAAAATCTCCTTGACACTGCGCTGTGCGTCGTCAAAATTACCCTTCATAGCGACAACATGGGTGTTATCTCCCTGCTGCGTCACCATCTGCAGACGCTGTACCGTACTTACACCATCCCTCGGATAAAAAACAATAATTCTGACGCCGCTTACATTAGCGAATCCCTCCAGGGCCGCCTTTCCGGTATCTCCGGAAGTCGCCGTCAAGATCACAATCTCTTCCTCCAGATTCTGTTTGCGTGCCGCCGTTGTCATCAAATACGGCAGGATAGAAAGCGCCATATCCTTAAATGCCAGAGTGGCACCATGAAACAGCTCAAGAAAATTCGCATCGCCGGGATGTGCCAAAGGCGCAATCTGCGGAGTATCAAACTTATCGTCATAAGCATGGTCGATACAATACCGCAATTCATCCTCCGAAAAGTCCGTTAAAAAGAGCTTCATTACCTCATAAGCCACTTCACGATAATTCATCTTTAAAAGCTCGGATAATTCCTTATCCATTCGCGGCAAATGCTCCGGCACAAACAGCCCTCCGTCCTCCGCAATCCCGTGAACGATAGCATAAGAAGCGGATACCGGCTCGCCATGACCACGCGTGCTTTTATACATCAAAGTTTCCATGCTCGTCATTCTCCTTTTTACTGCTCACTGACTTCTTTTAATCTATATGTCAAAACTCTCAGGCTATCCGACAAATGTACATTCTCTACGACCACCTTATCCTCCGGCAGCCGAAGGTCTATCGATGCAAAATTCCAAATGGCCCGTATACCTCCGGCAACAAGCGTTTCCGCTACAGCTGCGGCGCCTGTTTTGGGAATTGTCAGGACCGCGATATCTGCCGTATTCTCTTTCAGGTACTCCGGCAGGAAGGAAATGTTATAAATCTTGCTGCCATTGACAAGCCGACCTTCTAACTCCGGATTGCTGTCAAAGAGGGCGACAATCTTATAACCCAGTCGGTAGAAATTCGTATAATGCGCAACAGCCTGTCCCAGATTACCGGCTCCGATAATAATGACCCGATACTCCTGATCCTGCCCCAGAATTTTACCAATCTCCGTATGCAGACTCTCCACATTATAACCATATCCCTGCTGACCAAATCCTCCAAAATGATTCAGGTCCTGACGGATCTGCGATGCCGTCACATCCATTCTTCTGCTTAAATCTCCGGAAGAAATGCGTGTAATACCCTTGGATAAGAGATCTCCCAAATACCGATAATATCTCGGCAAACGGTATATCACCGCAGAGGGAATCTTTTTCGTGTCCATATAGCTATCATTCACTCCCGCTCATTGTGCGCTAACAAAAATAACGCCAGTTTTATTATATCATATCTCACCTGCAAATTGCAATTACTATTTCTATATCCTGCTAAAATTACTTGAAATCCCTCAAAAGTTATTGTACAATAAACATACTCTTTTATGAGAATTTCGGCTTTTCAGGCCGTTTTTAGAACAGGAAAAAATCCATGGAATATTCATACAACGAGATTTTTACCCGCTCCATCCGTTTGATTGGTGAAGAAGCTCAGGAACGGCTCCATCATGCGCATGCTGCTGTTTTTGGGCTTGGCGGTGTCGGAAGCCATGCCGCGGAGGCCTTAGCCCGTGCCGGTTTGGGAACATTGACTCTGATTGACAAGGACGTTGTGGACGTCTCCAATATCAATCGTCAGGCAGTCGCTCTAACGAGTACTGTCGGCCGCCCTAAAACGGAAGTCATGGCAGAACGGATTCGCCAGATTCATCCGCAGATCACACTGTATTCCCATACTTTTTTCTTTTTGAAGCCGGAAGATGGAGCAATTCTCTCTCCTCAGCCAGATTTTATTATTGATGCCATTGATAATGTAACCGGAAAGCTTGCTCTGGCAGAATACGCCAGGAAAGCCGGAATTCCAATGATCATGTGTCTGGGAACCGGAAACAAATTGGATCCCGGCCTGTTTCAGATCGCAGATATCTATCGCACCTCAGTCTGTCCGCTTGCCAAAGTCATGAGAAAAGAACTCCGCTCCCGTAATTTTGCTTCCATGCCCGTTCTCTTCTCGACGGAGCCGCCTTTACGCGCTCTGACACCTCCCGGCAGTATCTCTTTTGTTCCTCCGGTTGCCGGCTATATGCTGGCAGGTTACGCAGTACGCTATTTACTTGGAAAGGAGCCTCTACAATGGCAGAATTCGGACTCGTAAAAAAATTAGACGGCGACTATGCTGTATTGGAACTCACCAGGAGCGAGGCCTGCAAGCACTGCAATGCCTGTCTGCCTTCTCTAACCGGCAAAGCTATGACGCTTCGAGCTCAAAATACCTGCAAAGCAAAAGTCGGAGATTATGTCAGTGTAGAAGTACAGCAGGACGGTTTTCTATCCGCTGTGTTTTATCTCTATGTGATTCCTGCCTTGGTCTTTATTGCTTTGATTGTATTTTTAAGTTTTCTGAAACTCAACGAATGGACGGTTCTGGGATTGGCTCTGCTGGGGCTTGTCATTGCCTATCTGCTTCTCCATCACTTTATCCCTCATCTCAATCTGAAGCGCTATATTCCGGTAGCCACCGCTATTCTGGACCCACCTTCCAAAAAGGAGTAAAAGACGGAACCCACCGGAAGCGGTTTTCATATGATATAGTACAAAGCTCCTCTGGAGGGTTTCAAAATGTCTAAATGCTGTTCCATCTTCAATACTTCCGGACGCGGCCGGATTCTCCAGCACTCTATGCCTCCATTACACGAATCCTCTTCTCCCTGCTCTTCCGCCGAGGAAGGAAACTCGTGCTGCTGCACCTCTGAAGCTTCCAACGGTGTTTTAACCCCTGTTGCCTCCGACCGCTGCTCATGTGCTTCCTCCTCGGGAAATGGATGCGCAGTACAATGTGCTTCTCCTATGCACACCATGATGCCCGTCATCTATGATGAATGCGGTATCAATCTATGCCGGGTTGTCGCTCCGCAGACAGCCATTCCAACAGAAACCGCCAGTATGGAGGTTCAGGTACTGGATGTTGATTTCCGTCTGAATCAGGGCAATAACGGAACGTACTTTACAACTCTTACCAACCGACCCGGATGCATCCGGATTACTCTGACCAATCTGGATGTAACATTTCGCTTGACTGCTCTGGATTGCTGCGGCAACCTCATCTCCCAATCCGTTGAAACGGTTAACTATCTGAACCCAGATCCCTATGCCGAGAGCAGCGATCCGGATACCAATCCAACCAGTGTAACCCTGGATCTCTATGTTCCATACGGCTTAACTTACAGTGTCGGTGAAAATGGTTCCTATTACCCTGCCATATCCTATCTTGGCCCGGTCGTCGGTGTCAACTCTCAATTGGAACAGGGACTGTCCGTTCAAGCCGCGTCTAAGGTTCTCCGTTTCGATGCCGCGCTGGAGCAGATGGCACTGGGACTGACTCTCTACCTGCGCTCCATGTATTTTACGGAATACCGCATGGCGCATCAGGGTCTTGCCGTACCGCCAAAAGCATCCCCGGTAGAAGAAGACCAGAGCGATGCTTGCCAGGACTTTGTAGACGGTGCGCTTCTGACACCGCAGATCTGCCCGGCTGTCAACTGACCGCATAAAAAATCAGCCCTCTGAAATCCCATCAGAGGGCTGATTGATTTTGATGCTCTTACTTACTCCTGCGCCTTACCTTCCGGCATCAGAAGGTTCAGGATGATACCTGCGATAATGCCCAGACCGATTCCGGAGAGGCTAAAGCTCTCTGTTCCGATGACTGCTCCGCCTATCGCAAGGACAAGCATAACAGCCGCCAGGCACAGATTACGGTTCTGCTTAAAATCTACCTGATTTTCAACCAGGGTACGAAGACCGACGGAAGAAATCATACCATACAGTACGATGCATGCGCCGCCCAATACACAGGTCGGCACCGTCTCAACCACGCCTACAACCTTGCCCAGGAAGCTGGCGATGATGGCGAATACAGCCGCCATTCTCAGGGATGTCGGATTGTAATTTCCGGTTGCCGCAAGCACTGCGGTATTCTCTGAATAAGTCGTATTGGCCGGGCCACCCAGGAAGCCGGCCGCGATTGTAGCCAGTCCGTCGCCCAGCATAGTGCGATGCAGACCCGGATCCGCTGTGAAGTCCTTGCCTACTACCGCGCCGTTCGCGTAAATATCACCTACATGCTCTACGCAGGTTACGATAGCGATAGGCGCAATCACACCGATTGCCCTAAGATTAAAGGTCGGGAATACGAAATGCGGGAGCTCAATCCAGTCATGCGCAGCAACCTTGCTCATATCCAGCAGCTCTGCAGGTGCCAGTCCGGTGCTAACCAGAATCAATGTTACAACATAACCGGCAACCAGACAGATGACGATGGAAGCCATCTTCACAGCGCCTTTACCATAACTTGACAGGATCACCGTCAGTACGCAAACCGCGCCGCCAATCAGCCATGACCAGTAATACGCAGGGCTAAAATCCACACTTCCCTGAATATTGTTGATCGCGGAAGATGCCAGATTCAATCCGATCAGGGTTACACCAATACCTCGAACAACCGGCGGAAACAGCTTGTCAATAAACTTTTTACCGCAGAAACGAATCACTACAGAGATGATCACATAGATGAGACCAGCCGCAATGACGCCTCCCATAGCCGCCGCGATCTGCTCATCCTTGGTCGCGCCATACGCTTCATTGCCGATTACCGCACAGAGCGCTGCAATGAAGGCAAAGGAACTGCCCAGAAACGCCGGAACTCGTCCCTTGGTGCACAGATGGAAAATCAGTGTACCGATACCGGCACAGCACAGAGCCACACCTACATCCAATCCCGTTAACAGCGGAACCAGAATGGTTGCGCAAGACATTGCAAACGCATGCTGCAAGCCCAGCGTAATTGTTTTGCCTGCTCCTAGCGTCGGATATTCCTTAGACGCCGGAAAAAGGACTTGGTTGATCTTGGAAAAAACATTCATTCTATTGAGCCCCCTTGCCCATAAATTATCACAGCCATTATATCATTCCTTTGTCGAAAATACAAGAATTATATTTTTATGAAAAATCACCACTTTCTTTTCTTTTATTTATGTGATATACTTAAAATAACTGGATTGGATAGGTTTCCCCGGCATGCTTATGCCATTATTAGACACACACTGTCTTGAAAGGATTTCCTATGTTTCAAAAAAATGATATCGTTCTTTATCCACCTCACGGTGTCTGCAGGATTGAGAATCTTACAGACCTGTGTTTTCGCGGTGTTACACGGAATTACTATATTCTGCGTCCGCTTCGTAATGCATCGGCTGTTATTTTTGTCCCTGCCGATAATGAATCGCTTTTGACACGTATGCATGCGGTCCTGATCCGAGCGGATCTGGAAGATCTGATGCGCTCTTTCTGCGAGATTGCAGATACCCTGAGTTATCACGACCTTTCCCATGCACAATACAAAGCGATCCTGATCGGGGATGACCGGCTGGCCCGGCTGAAACTGATTCATATTTTACATACTCACCAGGTTATGCTGCGCAAACGCGGGCGTAAGCTCTATTCCGTGGATGAACGCGCGCTTCGTGAAGCCGAGAAAATTCTTTTCGACGAATTTTCTTATGTTCTGGGATTGCATCGTGAATCAATCCCCTCCTGGATTCAGGCACAAATAAAAAACAGGACACCAGCGGTCCTGTCTTAAAGTAGGGATGATTGGGCTCGAACCAACGACCTCTGCGATGTGAACGCAGCGCTCTAACCAACTGAGCTACATCCCCGAATTCTTTTTTATTATACTGCCATGCTATATCTTTGTCAAGCAATATTTTCGGGTCCGCCGGATTTTACTCCTGCGGACCCTTGCTTTTCTTACTTATTGAACGCACCGTCCCAATCCTTCATAAACTTCTCAATACCTGCCTTGGTCAGCGGATGCTCGATCATCTGCATCAGAACCTTATAAGGTACCGTAGCGATATCTGCGCCGGCCTTAGCGCACTCCAGCACATGCATCGGATGACGGATGCTGGCCGCGATGATCTGCGTCTCAATGCCATGTACGCCAAAGATCTCAACGATATCTTCGATCAGGGTCACTCCATCACAGCTGATATCGTCCAGACGGCCCAGGAACGGAGACACATAAGTTGCGCCTGCACGAGCTGCCAGAAGTGCCTGTGTCGCCGAAAAGATCAGCGTCACATTGGTCTTGATTCCTTCCTTGGACACTACGCTCACTGCCTCAAGGCCAGCTGCTGTCATCGGAATCTTAACAACCATATTCGGATGAATCTTAGCAATCTCTCTTGCCTCACGGATCATCCCCTCTGCATCCAGACTAATTACCTCGCCGCTGATCGGCCCGTCTACGATGCCGGTGATCTCCTTAATAACTTCGTTAAAATCACGGCCTTCCTTCGCTACCAGCGACGGATTGGTCGTTACTCCGCTGATAAAGCCCATCTTAGCCGCTTTGCGGATCTCGTCCACATTTGCGGTATCAATAAAGAAACGCATAATTTACCCTCCCTAGGATATAATAAAGACAGCACAATCACTGTACTGTCTTTATTATATCACAAATCCCCCTTTCTGGAAAGGGGGATTCATAAATTCCCTGAAATTTTAGCCTTTCAACGACCCGATCATAACGCCCTTAACAAAGTGCTTCTGTACAAACGG
>CAVGBV010000062.1:3171-14960 GCA_963627615.1 Alloprevotella sp. | reverse complement strand
GTATTGATCATAAAAAGCACCGGCCTTTTGGTAATCGCTGCTTAAAACGCCTTCAGCGTCCCTCATGATTTCAATCCATGAATTGTATAGCTGCATCAAATCAGAATCATATTGCTGAATCTGCAGCGATGGGTTCAGTACGGCATCCATGAGTGTATTGATCTGCGTATTGGCATACTGCAGGTAGATCTTCTGAAAAGAAGATCCATAGGTTCCTGTAGCTGACATCAAGGCTTCGGGCTGCAGAAAGCCGTTTTCCAGAAGCGCGATCAGCACATCGGAGGCGGAATATTCCGAGCCGTTGATCGTACTGACTCCGGTGATCTTCTCAATTAAAAGGGATTTGATCTTTTCGACCAGAATCGTATAAGCCTGCTGCTGCAGGTCCTGATCGATGGTCAGATAGATATCATTGCCCTTGGTCGCCTCCTGTACCGTCTCACGGGAAACTTCAGCGTTGGTAAGACTGTTGTAAGTGACCTTTACCATACCCTGTGTTCCGCGCAGAGAGGATTCATAGACAGCCTCCAGGCCTTCAATACCGATGGAATCGTCCGGATCATAACCGCGTTCCTGATACTCTGCCAGACGGCTGTCCGGGATACTGCTCATGTATCCGATGATATGAGCAAAGGCCTCCCCTCCCGGATACACACGGTTTTCACGCATCAAGAACTCCAGTCCGGGATATTCCTGACTGCGCTCGGAAAGGGTGACCCGCAGGGCCTCCGGAAGATTGGAAGCAATCAAAATGGGCTCGTCAGTCTTGAATCTCTGATTGTAAATCGCATATCTTAGACGCATGATCTCCAGAATATCCTGTATACTATAAATACTCTGGGAAATCTCAAAAAGCTCATCCCGCATAAAGAGATAGGCTTCTTCTGCTGTTGTACGCTTCTCCTCCGCTGTCAGCTGCGTGCTGGACTTGCTGTACATGTCCGCTAAGAAAAGCTGACGCAGTACCGCGCTGTCCTGATATTCGCTATAATAATAGAAACCGCGGCTCTCCGAATATCCGATAGCAAAATCCAATACAGTCTTGACATCATTATCCGCAAGAACCTTGGCGATTTTATGGCACAGAGCGTTCAGATCCTCTGTCTGCGTAGAAGAATCATAGTATAAGGACCAGATATATTCATTATAGGCAAGGGCTCTTCCATAACGATCATAGATCTCTCCGCGGGTTCCGTCTGTAACCGCTGTACTGACATAGGTTCCGGGATCCAACTCATCGTAGGTTCTGGAATTCAATACCTGTAATTTAAAGAGGTTCTGCCACAAGAAGAACAGGATTACCGCAAATACCATGGCCAAAATGACCATCCGATTGGTAAAAAGTCCCCGCAGCCTCCGCAATAATTCTCTCAATTTACTTTTCGCTCCTTAATTCAAAGGGCATGCTCCCCTCTGCCGCCTGATGCCGATGTTTTTCAAAGAGACGCTCTAAACGTACTCCCAAAAATCGAATCAGGAAGTACACCGGAATCGATGCGACCATCGTATATACCAATTCCGGAAGAATGGTTGAATTCAAATAGAACAGAACATCAATCCTTCCCTGAAAGAAGTGAAAGAAAAGATAACATATACAGGAAAAGACAAAGTCAAACAGTGCCGTAATTGTCAGGGAAAGCAGAAGGTTGTTCTGGTCAAAGCCATTCTTGAATAGGCCGGCCAGCTGACCGACCAGAAAATACAACAGTGTAAAGAAACCAAGAACATTCAAAAAAAGTACATCCTGAAGAAAGCCGATCCATAGTCCAAGACGGCGTCCAAAGGCACTGCCGAAGAGTAAGGAACAGCTCACAACCATGCACAGGGATAGATTGGGGAGAATCCCGTAGATCGCAATTTTGTGAAGAATCGTGGATTCAACGGCGATACACAGTACAGCAAGAATCCACATAATAAAAGCGCGTCCCCTCATGGCTCGTTTCCTTCCTGTGAAGAAGCACTGTCTTCCGGTACAGAAGTATCTTCCTGAGAACTGGTCTGTCCGGTAAGGCCGGATACATCCGGTCCCTGTGTCTGATTGGCCGGAACCGCTTCCTCTATTGTCAGATCCGGTTTCTTGGAATTATCGGTAACAATCAATACATAAGACAGATTTTCCAGCTCCGCGAAGGGCTCGACATAGGCGACACCAGTGATGCCATCTCCTTTTTCTTCGATCTTGATCACTTTTCCGATTCGAATCCCTGGAGGATAGACATTGCTCATGGAAGAAGTTACGATCTCATCTCCGACAGCAATATCGACCTGCTGAATATAGAATTCAATTTTGCATAGTCCGTCCCGTTCCAGTGCGGCATCTCCCTCTACGCCTACATGATCTCCGCTGCGTAAAACCTCGCCGTAGACATAATTATCTTCGGAGACCAGGAGAGAGATTCTGGAATAGTGCTGATAGACCGTATCCACATGTCCCAGAAGGCCGCCTCCGGACAGAACCGGCATATATTCTGTAATACCATCCAGTGCGCCTTTATCAATCGTCATAGAGTGATACCAGTTGCTGGGCGACTGGGCAATAATCTGCGCTGCTTCCTTCGGATAATCAGCGTAATATTCATCCAGATCATAGAGCTGATTGAGCTCGTCCATCCGGGTGAGCTTTACTGCCTGCAGTGTGTTCTCATATTGCAGGGCTTCCAGCTGCTGCTTGAGGCGTTCATTTTCTTTACGCAGAGCGTCCGTATCTTCCAGACGCGTACCCAGAGATCCGAACCAGCTGCCGATAGCGTTCATTGTCTGCTGGATTGGAGAGGCAACCGTATTAAAAACGGTATTCAGCGGTCCCCAGGTCCTGCCCAGAGACAGGGTGACAATCATCAGGATTACACATAGAATGCTGATGGTCACAATTCGCCGACGCAGCGGCATATGGAATCGATGACGCCCTTTCTCGATCTTCAGTGGTTTCAGATCCCGAAGGGGAACTTTGGTCAGATCCCGAATAGAGCTGTAAAAGGATTTTCTTTTCTTTGCCATGATCCGCTCCTTATATAAAGCTGCGAAGGGGAACCAGTGCGTTTTTGTATTTCTTAAGGTTCTCCAATACCTGTCCGCCGCCGGTGACGACAGCCGAGGTCGGATCCTCCAAGAGAGTAACCTTCATGCCGGTCTTTTCGGCCAGAACCCGGTCCAGACCGCGCAGAAGCGCGCTTCCGCCGGAAAGCGCCATACCGTTCTCCATAATATCCGCCGCCAGTTCCGGCGGTGTGTGTTCCAGCGTTCCCAGAACCGCTTCCGCAATGGCATCGACCGATTCACGGATAGCCATTGCCGCCTGAAAATTAGTGATCTCTACAATTTTAGGCAGACCGCTCTCGCAGTCCCGTCCCTTGATCTCCATCTTCTCTTCTTCCATATATGGGTCAAAATACGCGTTGGCCAGACGAATCTTGATCTGCTCGGCGGTACGCTCTCCGATCAGAAGGTTGAATTCTCTTTGGACAAATTTTACAATCTGCTGGTCCATCGTATCTCCGGCAATTTTAATCGAACGGCTTGTTACGACGCCTCCCAGAGAAACGATGGCAACCTCCGTCAATCCGCCACCGATATCGACAATCATATTTCCAGTGGGAGCCATAACATTCATTCCGGCTGCAATGGCCGTAGCGACCGGCTGTTCCAGAAGATAGGTGCCGGAATCACTGAAACCGGCCTGTACCGCGACATCTACCAGTACACGCCGCTCCATATCCGTAAGTCCATAAGGAATGCAGATGACAAGCTTTGGACGGAACATGGGGAGCACGCTGCAGTGCAGATAACGCATGAAATAACGGAACATGGCCTTGGTAATGATCAGATCGTTAACGGTTCCGTGCTGAATCGGACGTACTGAGAGAACATCCCCCGGAGTTCGGCCAATCATTCCCTTTGCCTCGTCTCCTACGGCGATGACTTCACGGTCCACCACATTAAACGCACAGGCGCTGGGCTCGTTCAGAACGATGCCTGTTCCCTGCGCATAGACTCTTGTATTTGAGGAACCCAGATCGATTGCCAGGTTCTTGGTCAGCAGCATAATCATTCCTCCTCTATTATAAAAGCCCCTCTTCCTTCATGGAAAAGAAGACTCCGTCGCCAATTACAATGTGATCCAGCAGTTTGATTTCCAATAGCTTTCCGGCCTCGGTAAGCTTTCGTGTCCCGTGTATATCCGCCGCACTGGGAGTCGGGTCACCGCTGGGATGGTTATGAATCAGTATAAAATGAACGGCCTTATACTTTACGGCTTCAAGAAAAATCTCTCTTGTACTTAAAAGCGCCTGATTGACGCTTCCGACAGACAAGCGTGTTTCTCCTAAAATACGCAGACGATTGTCCAGCCAGATACCGTAGATCTCCTCTTTTTGCAGATCCCGCATAAGAGATATGTATTTTTGCGCAAGATCCGATGCTGATGATATACCGGAAGCGCTGCCGGTCGTACGAATGGATAACCGGCGGGAAATCTCCGCTGCTGCCGTAAGCTGCAGTGCTTTGACACGGCCGATTCCGGGAAAGCGCATAAGCTCTTGTACAGATAAAGCAAATAGGACAGACAGTGCGCCGGCACCCTCTCTGGGGGTACATTCCCGAAGCAGCCGGCGGCTGAGTTCCAGCGCGCTCTCTCCTGCTCTGCCGTTTCTGAGAAGGATTGCCAGAAGCTCTGCGTCGGAAAGCGCGGACGCGCCATAACGCGTCATGCGTTCGTACGGACGCTCCTCCTCCGGTAATTCCTTCATGGTGTATTTTTCTGTATGCTCCATATTCTTGCTCCTTTCCAAGGAGAAGAATGAGCTTCTAACGAAGTATGAGTGAGAATCAGATAAAACGATGAATCAGCATGGATATGATCAGACCAATGATGGACGCGATTGTGATTCGGAACTGCAGGCCCAGCGTAAGCGACAGAAAACCAAGCTCCAGCGTTTGCGCGCCGAATCCGAAGGTATATCCGAAATTAAGCCAGGACAGCCAGGAGATCCCTCCCAGAGCTTCGCCAATAAAGGCGCCAAGCACATAGCCAATCAAAATAAACAATACGTAGGTCCAACCGTTTTTTCCCTTAAATGCCATACTACAGCCTCCTTTATCCGATACTCGAATATCATACCACAAAAAAAAAATCCTGTAAATACTGCTGGAGCAATCGAATAAAAAAATCGCGGAAGGAGTATCTGCAGGATTGTTTTTGAAAAAATGCAATCAAGTCGGGACAATCAGAAGGTGAAGCCCATATAGTACCAATAGATGAATCGGATATGACCAATAGAAAAAACGTTTGATAAATAGAGAGGTCTTTCCGCGTTGCCCGTTATATTGAGTTAACAGCAATACCGGGAGGATAAACGCAATATTCGTTATCAGAGCCCCATCGGTTTCAATGATAAAGAATTCAAGGATATTCACAAGGATGCCTAAGAGAAACATGGCCCATTTTTTAGCTGGCTGATCGCGAAAAATACCGAATCCAAGAATCCAGATCACGGCGACGCAATTCCAGTTTCCGGGATATGACAGGAGGCAGCATGCTAAAATTCCGAGGATACGAAGCGGTTTGCTCCATTGTCTGTGATAGAAGATCATCAGGGCGGCCAGGCCCATGGTATGGCTCCACATTACGCTTGTATATTTCCAGAACATCCAGACCGGAAAGCCGAAAGCCAATGCGTGCGGAATATGCGATATGAGAGCGAAAATAAATAATCTCTTCAGATATTGTTTACAGTCATGGGTATAGTGAAATCCTTCTGCGATAAAATAGCTCATTACCGGCGCTGTTATTTTTCCAAGAGAACAGAGAAGTATATAGGCTGCTGTCTCATGGGAGATAAACATGATGGCACAATGCTGGAGAATCATTGCGGCTACCGCGATAAGCTTGAGTGTATTGGCGGAGAGGCCGTTTGATCGGCATATTTTCTGCATAACTATCCTCCTAATCTTTACTGTCCACTTATTTACACGCAGAAACAGGAGAAAAGTTGGTAAAAAAAATAGGCCTTCAAAAATGAAGGCCCCAATGTGTTAATTTATTGGATTTTACTGCCGCAATGGTGGCAATATTTATCTTCCGGATCAATTTTGCAGCCACAGTGTTCGCAATGTACGCCAAGCGGTGTACCGCAGAAGGAACAGTATAGATGGTCGGCGCTTTGCGCCGTGCCACAGGAGGGACAAACGGCCATGCTGCGCTTATAGATCAGGTAAACAATGAGACCGATGAGATTCGTAAACAGTCCGATCAGTCCCCAATAGAGCGGCGACAGTCTGCATTTTGCCGCATCCTTATAGAGCCAGAGAGCAATCAGCACCCAGTACACACAGAAGAACAATGTCGCCAGCGCGGCGGATGTTTTCAGAGCGGTCGTTCCGCCGGAAACGGAGGTCGGAATCGTAATCACATAGACACTGTTATCACTGCCATGGATCTTAAACTTGCTGAGCATATAGATTGTCTTGGAGGACAGACTGCTTTCAAAGGCACTGTTATCATCATAATCAGAACGGATTGTACCGAAGTCATTATTGAGAATGGATCCCAACATGAACTCCTCTCTCTTGACGTACTGGAATATTGCGTCCGGGTGCGTATCCAAAATAAGATATTTCTTTTCACTGCCTGTTTTGACAAATTCCAGCGTCCCATCAGCAAATTCGGAGTCTTTGGCGGAATAGATTACTTGACCGCCGTTGTCTAGAATCAATACATCCACCACATCAGCAGAGGCTGCCGCGGTTTTTTCAGCCGCGCTTTTTCTTGCGGTATCATCTTTTGCTTCCTTTAGACGGGAATACTGCAATGCAAAATTCAGCCGTTCCCGATAGAGATAACCGACTGTTCCCGCGCAGGCCACACCGGCAAGAATGGCAAGGACAAGGTACCAGATGGCGATTTTTTTGAAATTCCATCTGGATAGGATTTTTTCAAGCTTGGTCATAAATGATTCCTCCCTGATTTGCCGTTTTGTTTGATAGCAAGACCGGCAGTAATAAAATTATACTGAGTGACATGAAGATCAGCGGCGCGATCAATATAGTGAGCGATACACCAACGAATACCAGCAGTGAGGGGATCCATACGATCATCATACACAGAAGAACAAAGAGTCTGGATTGCAGGCGTTCTTTGCGTACGGATCGCAATTCACAGCACTTTTGTTCGATGGCAGGCGTTAGATTATCGATCATACGGTCAACACTGGATTTCATAGAACATCCTTCCTTTCTTTGATATTTAGTTTCTTTCGGAGTTTTACCGTACCGTCGTGGATACGGCTTTTAATAGTTTTCGGCTGTACGCCGAAACGTTCGTCAATCTGCGCGAGGGTCATATCCTCCACATATTTCAGCCGAATTGCCAACGCCTGCTCTGCCGGGAGGACATTCAGTTCTGTAAGAAGCTGCTTGTATTGGACTTTGCGCTCTACTGCATCCGCTACACTCTGTTCATCTTCTAACGGAAGAGATTCAATGTCCTCCAATTGAAAACGATTTCGGCGCAGATGATCGATATAGCACTTCTTAGCAATCGTGATGAGCCAGGTTCCCAGCCCCGCACGACCTCCAGGATCGAACTTTTCGATGTTTTGAATCATCTTCAGAAAGGTCTCCTGCGTCAGATCCGCGGAAAGCTCCTCATCGGTTGTGGCTTTTAGGAGGAAGCCGGAAACATAGTCGTAATAGAGTCGAATCAATTCGTCGAATGCCTGCGGATCGCCGGACTGGCACTTTTGAATCAGCGTTTTTTCATTCACCGTTTCCTCCTCCTTTTTGTTTTCATATAATTACACGCAGGGAATATCAAAAAGTTGGCAGATGATTTTGGGTTTCGAAAAATATTTTAAAATGGCCGCAGTCTCTATTTCAGAGTCTGCGGCCATTTCATCACAGGATATGAATGACTTTGGCAGGACACTTTTCAACGCATTTTCCGCATTGTGTACATTTGTTAGTGTCGATCCGAGCTACATTGCCAGCCATCGCAATGGCGCCGGATTCACACTGACGTACACAGAGCGTACATCCCAGACAACCGGCGGAACAAAGTTCACGCACTTCCTTACCGCGATCCTGTCCGGAACACTGTACACGGACTCTTTGACGTTTGGCAACAAGACGGATTACATTCTTGGGACAAACAGATACACAGGCGCCACAGCCAACGCATTTGGATTCATCCACTTTTGCCAGACCGTTTTCTACATGAATGGCGTTGAATTTACAGACCTTGACACAAGTGCCGAAACCAAGACAGCCGTAGGAACAGGATTTCGGACCGCCGCCGGGTACAAGAGACGCCTCCAGACAGCTGGCAACACCGTCATACCGCATCTTTTCATGTACGATACCGCATTCTCCGCTGCATTGTACATAAGCGACCTCTTTTTCTACTGCCTGCACCTTAACGCCGAGAACCTCCGCCATCTTTTGAGAAGCCGCCTCTCCGCCGACAGCGCAGGCATTGATCGGCGCTTCACCGGAAGCGACTGCTTTGGCGTAAGCATCACAGCCGGCATAGCCACAGCCGCCGCAGTTGGCTCCAGGCAGTGCGTCACGAATTAACGGAAACTTGGGATCCTGCGGTACGGAAAACTTCTTGGATACCAGCCCGATTCCGATACCGAAAAGAAGGCCCATAACCGCGAGAATCAGAAAAGGAATCAATATTTCTATCATCATGTGCCTCCTTATACCAGTCCCTGGAAGCCCAGAAACGCGATTGCCATGAGTCCCGCACTGATCAGCGCGATGGGAAAGCCCTCAAAGGCGGAGAGAATCCTGTTATGGCAGATCCGCTCACGAACACCGGCAAAAAGTGTGATGCCCAGAGTAAATCCGACAGCTGCCGAAAAACCGTTGACGACAGATTCCAGGAGATTGTACCCTTCCTGCATGTTCAGGACAGCGACGCCCAATACCGCGCAATTGGTTGTAATCAGAGGAAGATATACGCCGAGTGCGGAATACAGAGTCGGACTGACCTTCTGAATGACCATCTCCACCATCTGAACCAGGGAGGCGATGACCAAAATAAAGGCGATATTGTACAGATACTCGACCTTAAGGGGCACCAGAATCCAGGCATATACCATGTAGGCAAAGGCGGAAGCAATCGTCATGACGAAGGTTACGGCCAATCCCATGCCCAACGCGGTGTCGATTCTCTTGGATACGCCAAGAAAAGGACAGATGCCCAGAAAACGTGACAGAACAAAATTGTTGACAAAAACCGAGCTTATGATAATGAGAAGTAATGTCGGCATATTATTGCTCCTTTCTGGACCGCAGATGGTTAAAGACGGCCAACAGGATTCCCAGAGTAAAGAAGCCGCCAGGGGCCATAATCATGATGACTGCCGGGGAAATCACGTCCGGAAGGACCTGCATCCCAAAGAAGGAACCGGCCCCCAGAAATTCACGTACGATTCCAAGAACAGTTAGCGCCAGCGTAAAACCGAGTCCCATACCCATTCCGTCAAAAAGTGAGGATACGGGATCATTTTTGGAAGCAAAAGCCTCTGCTCTTCCCAGAATGATACAGTTCACAACGATCAGCGGAATAAATAATCCCAGGGCCTGATATAAGCTCTCGTAGAAAAATGCCTGTAAAAAGAGATCGACAACGGTAACAAAGGTTGCGATGATGACGATATAGGCAGGAATTCGAATCTTGCTGGGGATTACCTTCCGAAGCAGAGAGATCGCCAGATTGGAACACATCAGAACTACCGTAACGGAGAGGCCCATACCCATACCATTGATGGCGGATGTAGTTGTAGCAAGCGTAGGACACATTCCAAGCACCTGTACAAAGGTCGGGTTTTCTTCGATGATGCCGCGTTTCAGGCCGGAAATCAGTTTTGACATATTATTTTCCTCCCTTCAGTACAGTTTCATAATAAGAAAGTGCCGCATTGACACTGCTGGTCACACACCGGGAAGTAATGGTTGCACCGGATATCGCAGAGATCTGGCCATCAGAGGCATCGCCCTTGACAACCGTCAGAACTCCGCTCTTGCCGGAAAACTGGTCGGTAAAAGAAGGGTTAGAAGCATTGGCGCCCAATCCCGGTGTCTCGGAATGTTCTACGACACAGACTCCGGTCAGAACCCCTTCCGGGGTCATTCCAACAGCAATGATCACATTTCCACCATAGCCTTTACCGGAAACACGCATGGCATACCCGGAATCGCCGGCGGAATACGCTTCCAGAATTGTAGAAGCAAACTCTTCCGGTACATCCAGAGCCGTCAGGCTTCCGGTGTCCACGCCTTCCGGAAGAACCTTTGCGTAAGCAGCCTTATTGGCAGTATCCTTTTTCTCGGCAATCAGATCTTTCGTGACATAATTGGCCCCGCCCAGGATCAATCCCATGATACCGGAGATTATGAGCAGAATGATTCCTAAACGGATCGGAGAATCTTTCTCTTTCATCGAGACTTCACCTCCCCATAGATTTTAGGCATGGTTACCCGATCAATTAACGGTACGCAGATGTTCATTAACAGAATGGAGAAAGAAACGCCCTCCGGATATCCGCCGTATGCGCGGATGATGGCGGTCAGAAGGCCGCATCCGACGCCCATCATAAGTCTCCCCTTTCTTGTCATGGGAGAGGTGGTATAATCCGTTGCCATGAAGAAGGCGCCGAGCATAAGGCCGCCGTTCATGATCTCGTAAAGGCCGTCATGTCCGAAAAGATAGGCCAATACGAAGACAACGGCGATATAGGATACAGGCAGGACCCAGTCGATGATGCCTCGGGCGATCAGATAGATTCCGCCCAGAAGCAGCAGGAGCGCCGAGGTCTCGCCCAGACTGCCGGAAACGGTACCCAGAATGCAGTCGGTCAATGCTGGGAGCTCTCCTCCGGTTTTGATCAGCGTCATAGGGGTTGCGGATGAGACTCCCTGGACTGTGAAATTGGTCATAGCAGAGGACCAGGCGATCAGCATGAAACAGCGGGCTGAAAGAGCCGGGTTCATGAAGTTCTGTCCGATACCGCCGAAGATCTGTTTTACCAGAATGATGGCAAAAACAGAGCCAACGGCTGCCATCCACAGGGGGATCGAGGCCGGCAGGTTCATCGCCAGTAAAAGGCCGGTTACCAGAGCGCTGCAGTCACGAATGGTAATCTTCTGATGCGTACATTTTTCCCAGAGATATTCTGACAGAAGACAGACAGCCATACAGACACCGATGACCAAAAGGACACGGATACCAAAATAAAATACGGAAAAGATCGCCGCCGGAGCCAGTGCTAAAAGGACTTCGCACATGATCGAGCCGGTGGAATACCTGGCATGAATATGGGGCGATACCGATAGATGAAATAAGATTTTTTCCTGTTCGTCAGCCATGGTATCCTCACTTTCCGGCAGCAGCCTGCGCCGCCGCCTTTTTACGCTGGGCGCTGATAATCTTTTTGCCCGCCTTAAAGCTTTGCGTTAAATGACGTTTGGCAGGACAGATATAAGCGCAGGAGCCGCATTCCATACAGTCCATACCGTGATATTTCTCAAAAGAAGCCCAGTCCCTCTCCAATGCAAATTGATTCAGCATCATGGGCATCAGGTGGATCGGACATGCCGCGACACATTTGCCGCAGCGAATACATGCGGTCTCCTCCAACACAGCGTCCTGGTGTTCATCAAAGAGTAAAATACCGGAGGTGCCCTTGACAACAGGAACATCCAGAGAGAACAAGGCTGTGCCCATCATAGGTCCGCCGCAGATGACTTTAGAAGGCGTACAGGTCAGCCCGCCGGCCGCTTCAATCAGC
>CAVGBV010000062.1:0-3161 GCA_963627615.1 Alloprevotella sp. | reverse complement strand
GCTCACGCACATTGGTTCCAATACGCACCTTAAACGTGGTCGCGTGAGCTATGGCTCCGCCGGCAATGGTAATAATCCGCCGCATCAGAGGACGTCCTTCCAGAAGGGCGCGGTAGATAGCAACAATCGTATCTGCGTTATGTACGATACATCCGGCATCCGCAGGCAGTCCGCCGGAGGGAACCTCACGGCCGGTCACAGCATTGATGAGCTGTTTTTCGCCTCCCTGCGGGTATTTGGTTTTGAGAGGGACAACCGTGATTCTCTCCTCTTCCGTTGTCAAAAGCCGCATCAATGAAAGCGCCGTAGGTTTATTGTTTTCAATGGCGATATATCCATGGGCTTCAGGGAACATATGCAGGATAATCTTGAGTCCTTCTACAACCTTTTTGGGTTCTTCAATCAGAAGTCGAAAGTCCGAAGATAGAAACGGCTCGCATTCGGCACCGTTTACAATGATCGTATCGATCTTTTTATCCGGAGACGGAGACAGCTTGACATGCGCCGGGAAGCCGGCACCGCCCATACCGACGATTCCGGCTTCCCGGATCACCGTCAGAATCTCCTGGTTGGTCATGTGTTCATAGTCGTACCGCTGATGCATCCCTTCGATCTCTTTGTATTGGTGGTCATTCTCTATGATGACGGACAATACCTTGGAACCATTGGTATGCAGCATGGGCTTTACATCCTTGACTTTGCCGGATACACTGGAATGTATCGGACTGGATACAAAGCCCTGTGCCTCGCCGATCTTTTGACCGCGCAGGACATACTCTCCCTTTTTCACAGTCGGCACACAAGGCGCGCCGATATGCTGCACCATAGGAAATACCAGATCCATCTGCGGATCCATGTACATCCGAATGGAATTCCCTTCCGTAGACTCTTTAAAATCCGGCGGATGGATCCCACCCTTAAAAGTGCGGGGAGCATTGAATACTAGGCCCTTCATACTTTTTTACCCCCTATATAATTATAATGGAATATAATAAGATACCTCTAACCCTTAGTATATCATATTGGTTAAAATTTTTCAATCAGAATTAAAAAATCTGTATATTTTTTCTGTATTTTTCAATACTATAGTAGGAATCTCATAAAAAGGAGGAGATCTGTCATGAAGAAAACATTGGATATCATCTGTCTGATTCTGGTGATCATCGGCGCTGTCAATTGGGGACTGGTCGGCTTCTTCGCCTGGAATCTGGTTGAGGCACTCTTCGGCTTTACATGGCTGACAAGAATCATTTATGCGTTGGTTGGTCTGGCCGGTTTGTACTGTCTTACGATGTTTACCAGGTTGGACTCCATGTCCGAATAAGGGATAGATACAGAGCTGCCAAGGGGCAGCTCCTTACATAAATAATTTTTCAAAAAGAAAAAAGGATAATGAAGGGAGATGTCGAATAAGACAAACAAGAGTGAGTTCTACCTAACACTATCCATTGAGGAGGAATTTATCATGATACAGATTATCGCAGGACTTCAGGGTGCAGGCAAGACCAAAAGCTTGATCGACCTTGCTAACAATGAGACCAAGACCACACAGGGACATATCGTATATGTAGACGCGGACCATAGCCATATTTTGCAGCTCAGCCATAAAATCCGCCTGATCAAGACGGATGAATATCCTTTGGATACGCCGGCTGAGTTTTTTGGTTTTGTGTGCGGTATTCTCTCTCAGGACTATGATATCTGCACCGTTTATATTGATGGACTGCTGAAGAACGCTAAGGCCGATACCGCTTCCGTCGCTGAGCTGGTACATAAAGTGGAAGCCGTTGCCGGTAAGATGAATGTGAACTTTATCATCAGTATGTGCTGTGATCCCGCGGATCTGCCGGAGTCTGTACAGAAGCTTCTGGTAAAGTAATTTGTCCCTATGAACTGACATATAAATATAAATAAGGCGTAGGATTTCTCCTACGCCTATTTTTTATACCTCAGCCAGGACACGCAGCAGGAATTCCCAGCTTCGCTCCACCGACGGGATATTTAACTTCTCGTCCGGAGAGTGAATGCCCTGCATATCGGGTCCGATTGAAACCATGTCCATGTCCGGGATCGCCTCGGCAAAAATACCGCATTCCAATCCTGCATGCAGAATGAGAACTTCCGGATCGTGTCCATACATCTTGTGATAGATCTCAGCCATCTGAGAACGCAGGGGGGATTCGGAACGGTAATTCCAGGCCGGATACTGTCCGCTGGCCTGACAGTCCATACCGCTCATTTCAGCCATCAGATGCAGCCGGTTGACCATGGTCGGCAGCAGGCTGTCCAGATTGCTGCGCAAGGAGATTCTCGCGGTCCACACATCTTCTTCCGTATGCAGAACCGCCAGATTCTGAGAGCTTTCTACCATACCGGTCAGCTCCTGGCTCATGCTGCGGACACCCGTGGGACAGAGATGCAAAAAGTTGATCACTTCTCCCGTAATGGTCGAGTTCATGGGGAACCATTCCCATCCGGGTTCTGCCGTAGGATCGGCGCGGCGCATTGTGATCAGCGCGCCGGGATCACTTGCGGCATACTCTTTGGCAAGATCTTCGCCAAACCACCAGCAGCCTCGTTCTGCCTGATCCAGCATACCGGCCGGAATCCACATCTTGGCACAAGCCTCTCTGGGAATCGCGTTGTCCTTGGAACCGCCGTCCAGCGATACCAGCCGGGTATTGGGACAATAATTATACCATCCGAGGAGATACTCTCCCAGGATCGCGTTGGCATTACCGCGGCGCTTATTGATATCTTCTCCGGAATGCCCTCCGATAAAACCGGTGGTCTTAACTTCCAGAGGAATAAAATCAGCGGGAGCGGCTGCTCTCTCCAGGGTATGCGTTACTTCAACCTTAAGGCCTCCGGCTCCGCCGGCAATGAATACGCCCTCTTCTTCCGAGTCAAGATTGATCATACGCTTGGAACGCAGGATGCTCTTATCCAGATTCTTGGCGCCGTCCATACCGGTCTCTTCAGATACTGTCATCAGGAGTTCCAGAGTAGGATGGGATACAGAAGGATCTTCCATCAGTGTCATCATATAAGCGATAGCGATCCCGTCGTCTCCCCCCAAGGTCGTTCCCTGAGCCATCAGCCAGTCGCCTTCACGACGAAGCCGGATCGGGTCTTTCAGAAAGTCATGCAGAACATCGGCA
>CAVGBV010000061.1:14261-16334 GCA_963627615.1 Alloprevotella sp. | reverse complement strand
TTTAATCAATCTTGGGAGTATAATTTTTCGAATATAAGAAAAGTTAAGGCTCCAATTACCATAAAGCAGAACACGGTGCAGCCCCTTTTCAGAGACTGCACCGTATCCAACATAAAAACTTCGTTAGCCACCCGTATCTAAGCGGTGCCGGTTTGCAAAGAACCAATATTAAGTTTTTTATAGGATGGAAATATTGCGGAACAGCGCCCGATCCGGTCCTTCATAGGAGTCGCGGACGGTCGTCGTGTTGGAGAGACGCATACTCTTCAGCGCCTCGCTCAGTTTGCCGGAGATGGAGACGTCGGTCAGCGGGATGACCTTCTGCCCGTCATAATAGTAAGCCAGGCGAACCTCTCCGCCGATATAATCGTTATAGACGTCGACCTGCAGCGCGGACATGGATACACACTCAAAGTAGGGAGCCTTGTGCAGCTCTTCTTCGGTGAGAGTGCCGGGCTGAATTTCCATGCAGCCCAGATTACCGGTCACCGGCTGGGAAAGATACTGCGCGAACCGGGAGGCGCCAAAATTGGCAACCGCCTGTCCATTTCGGATGATCAGCGTATCCTGAAGCGTTACACCGTCCGTGTCAAAAAGAGCGCTGCGGCTGCTGCCGGGGAGGCTGTGCCGCATAGTGATGGTCAAAGGATCTCCGTCGCCCGTCGCCTGAATCTGATCACCGAGCTGGTAGGCATTGGAGTGGGCATATACAGCCGCGTAATTCAGGTTGGAGGTAAGATCATAGAAGAGCCCGGAAAGCTCGTGGGAACGCAGTACAACCGGGCAGGTCAGGGAACTTTCCGGCTTTACCGCCAGCTGACGGTCCCGAACTTCCTGCATTCTCCGGTCGATCTCCGCCGTGATCTTTTCCGGCTCCAGATCGCTGAAATGATAAGCCTCATAGAGCTCTACCGACTGTCCGTCGGCATTCCAGGTGGGGATCGCCTCGATCATGGCAGAATATTTGGACTCGCTCTTATGCAGCCCGCGGCTGTTATATACAGAGAGAGTCAGACGATTGATAAAGATCTCCAGGGCGTTGATGGAACCATCCGCATAACGGTCCGCGGCAAATACGGCGTCCGCGGTCTGCGCCGCCAGTTTCTTCAGGGGAACGCCGGCCATATTGGAAGGAATCTCCGCAGAGAGAGTCTCACGCTCCGGCAGCTGATAGTTCTCGTTATGGATGACCAAGGCCGCCTGCGCCGCCGTTTCGATCTTCTGACGGATGATTTCATCGGTGTCAGAAGCATATACGCTGAAATCGGCGTTGCCCTTTTTACCGTCATGATCCGCATAGACAGTAACAGAAGTATCCGTTGTATGGGTGGAGCGGACGGTTTCCAGAGACTTGTGGACAAAAAATGTTTCATAGGATTCCGTTTTGGTGGTATTGATACGGTAATCCGTTACATGCTCATTTTCAGAGAGCAGTTGTGTAAGCTTTTCAATCATGCCAGTTTCACCCTCGCTTTCAATGCCGGACCGCCGTCAGAGACGCGGACCCATTCCTTATAGCCCTTGCCGCAGGAACCCATGCCGATGACACGGAAATCGTCCGAGATCATGGAGATGGATTTGAGCAGATCCGGAACATAGCCGCTCATGACGACCGGAGATACATAATGATCGGTGAGCTTGCCGTCCACAATCTCGATGCCGTATTCCGCCGTGCACTGAATCTGCCAGTTCTTGGGATCCTCCATACCGTTGTTGGTTTCAAAGAGCATATAGCCATGCTTGATGGAAGCGATCATGTCTTCCAGCTTATCCTTGCCGGGCTCAAAGAACGTATTGGTCATGCGGGAATAGGCCTTGCGCTTGAAGGACTGCCGCCGGCCGTTGCCGGTGGGCTCTGTCCCCAGCTCGCTGGCGGAGGTCAGATCCGAGATACCCTGCACCAGAATACCGTCCTTGATGATCTGGGTATCATGGGCCAGCACACCGTCATCATCAAAAAAGTAAGAAGCGGTGGAAAGGGTGGCCGCGGCTCCGTCATGCATATTGCAGATAGGAGAAGCGACATACTGGCCTACATAGGATTTGGCCAGCGCACGGTTCTTAACAAACTGG
>CAVGBV010000061.1:0-14251 GCA_963627615.1 Alloprevotella sp. | reverse complement strand
GCGATCAGACCGGTGATGGAAGGATCGGTGATGACATCATAAATCCCCGGAGTGATGGGGGTGGCTGTCGCCAGATGGCGCGCCTTCTCGACCAGAGCGTCCAGACGTCCCGGCATCTGCTCCATGGCTTCCTTTAACAGATGGGAATAACTTCCGTCCATGGACTGCACCATTTTATCGCCGTCTTTATAGAGAACCATCGCGATGACATTGGCCCAGCCGTAATGCTGATCCAGCTCCCGATGCGCGGTGATAAAGAGTTTGGATACATTGAGCGTCAGGATCTGCGCGAAAGCGTTGAGAATTTTGGAATCCTTCTGCAGAAGAGAATCCTTCAGGCCCGAAGCGTAGGAGAGAAACTCCTGATCGGTGTATTGATCCAGGTCGCACTCACGGGAGAAGGAACGCACCATCGGCTCGTCAGCGATAACGCTGCTGTGGATCATGCGGTCGGACAGCGACTCGTCCACAGCCACGGAATCCACAATCTCCTGCGCCAGTGCGGATACGTCTCCGTGGATATCATCTGTAGAATATTCAAAAAAGGATTGTCCATTACTCATCTTGACAACAAATCCGCATTCAGCGCCCATGGCCTCGCTCACACCGGAATTGCTGCGGTTGACGAAGACACGCTTGGATGCGACATCTGTTCCTAAAATACTGACATAAGCAAAACGTTTGTTAAGTTCTGCCACAAGCTTGCGGCAGTCTTCGCGTCTTGCGTCCAGAAATGCAGAAAAAGCCATTATTGTATACCTCCCTTTTGGATTTATTATAATGCCGAATCCCATAAAAAGCAAGGAATTATTGCGGTGTCAGCCGACGGAAAATCCGCCGGGACCATAGCGCTGTCCCCAGAGAGAGAAGAGCGGACAGCAGAAAGACAAGAGACTCCGTCCCGTTGCAGAATTCGAACAGGCTGCCGTACAGAGCGTTTCCAAGGGGCTGAGCGCACATGGAGAGGGTAAAGACAACGGAGAGAACCTTTCCCAGAAGCATTTCCGGTGTCTCAGACTGAATGTAGGACAGAATCTGAACGGTCAGTAAAGTAGAGAAAAAGGAAATTCCAAAGCAGAACAGTGTAAGGACAGCGTAGGTACATAATGCGGGGACAAAGGAACACAGGGAGAAGGCCATGGGAAAGACGCATACAGAACAGGCGATGAGCAGTGTCCCGGTACTTTGCGGGCGGAGAAGTTTGGCAAAGATTCCGGCACACACGCCGCCGATCAGACCGCCGGCCGCCAGAGCCCCTTCGGTAAAGCCGTAAAGTGTGCTGGACATCCCGCCGAGATCCAGCCGCTGGGTGATGATATAAGGGAGTCCGACGGAGAGCATTGAAGACAAGAAGAGATTGATCGCGCATATGATTGCCAGTGCCTGGCCGATCGCCGGCTTGTCCCGGACAATAAAGCGCAGACTGGAAGCAAGGTCCGAACGGATGGTGTTCCATAAACCATGAACTTTGGGCGGATGGTTCTGCGGAATATGGATGAAAATCTCCATGACAGCGGAGGCTGTAAAGCATAGGGAGCAAAGCCAGAGAAGGGGCATCGGACCGTAGAGACCATACAGGACGCCGCCTAAAGCGGGGCCGAGGAGGGCGGAAAAGGAGCTGACGGTATTGATGACGGAATTGGCCTGCAGATAACATTCCGAGGGCACAAGGAGAGGGATGCTTGCCTGAACTGAGGGCTGATAGGCGCCCGCAATGCCGTATAGAAGCATGAGGGTAATGCTCAGAAGGGTCACCAGATCCGCGTGTCCCAGGAGCAGTGCGCAGACACCAAGCAGAACAGCCGTCCCAAAGTCCAGTAAGACCATGATGTTGCGCTTGTTGAAACGGTCGGCAATCATGCCGCCAAAGGGGGAGAGGAGAATCGAAGGGAAAAAGGCCAGTGCCGTTACGCTTCCGTACAGAGAGGAGGAAGCGGTTTGCTCCAGAAGATAGAGCGGAAGCGCGAAACGGACAGTCGCGTTGCCGAAGAGGGAGATGATCTGTCCGATGACAACCAGTGTAAAATCACGGGAAAAGAGCTTGGATCGCATGGGGAAACCTCCTTGTTTGACATACATACCGAACGACGGTATGTATTGCGGGAAAATAAAGCTGCCTTTTGGGACAGGCAGTTTACTTCCGATTGTAATATGACGCGGTTAGATTGCACAGACGCTCGATAATCTCGTCGTCGAGGATATCCAGACCGAGTCCGCGCAGCGCCTGCGCCAATACGATAAGCTTGCGGCGACACTCCTCGGCGGAACTGGGAAAGACCATGGGATTGATCCACACGTTAAAGTCCAGCAGGATGAGCTGAGCCAGCTCTGCCGGATATTCGGCGTGAATGGAGCCGTCCCGGATCCCTTCTTCCAGTACGGGCAGGAGATATTTGGGGGCGGTTTCGGTTACGGCGTTTTGCAGGATGCTCAGAAGGAGCTGCGGATTGCTGGTCGTCGGCGCAATGCTGAACAGATCGTCCTGAGCCGGACGAAACACAGAATCCCGGAAAATGGCCTTGAGCTTTTCCAGTCCGTTCAGATCCTTGCGCTCCAGAATTCGTAGAAAAAGCTGCTCGCCATCGGCGGTCATCCGATCGGCCACGGCGATCCAGATCTCTTCTTTGGATTTGAAATGATGATAGATCGCGCCCTTGCTTAAGCTTCCGAGATGGTCCACAATATCCTGAATGGAGGTCTGATTGTAGCCCTTTTCTAAAAAGAGTCTGGATGCGACATCTACAATCCGATTGACGGTCTCCTCCGGGTGTTTGTTGCGAGCCAATGGATTCCCCTCCTTGTCCTGCGGTTGGTATAACGCATAGTAACATACCGATGGTATGTTTGTCAACTCCTTTTTGCAAATTGGGAGTATTTGTGGTACAATACAATGAAAAAAGGGAGGCAGAATTTCATGCGGAATCTATATGTACTCGTCAAGCCAGCGTCCGGCAGCTGTAATCTTCGATGTCGGTACTGTTTTTATGCGGATGAGATGCGGCAGAGGGAGACTGCCTCGTACGGGAAGATGTCGCGGGAGACGGCTGAAGCGCTGATCTCCAAGAGTCTGAACCAGGCCGACGGACACATCACTTTTGCCTTCCAGGGAGGAGAACCGACGCTGGCAGGATTGGAGTTTTACCGCTGGTTTACGCGGCGGGTACAGGAGCTTCGTAAGCCTGGACAATCCATACATTATGCGATACAGACCAACGGGACGCTGCTGAATGAGGAATGGGGACAGTTTCTGCACGAACACCGGGTTCTTGTCGGCCTTTCCCTGGATGGCCCGCGCAAATCTCATGATTATAACAGACGTCAGGCAGACGGCAGCGGCAGCTGGAACAAGGTCATGCAGGCCGCGGCGCTCCTGCGCCGATACCAGGTAGAATTCAATATCCTGACGGTCGTCACGCAGGGGAGTGTGTCAAGGATCGGGCAGATCTATGCCTTTTTTCGGGAGAATCACCTGTTGTACCAGCAATATATTCCATGTATCGACCCGCTGGACAGCTCGTCGGCCGATTCACTTACACCGCAGGGCTATGGGCAATTTCTGAAGAAGCTTTTTGATCTGTGGTATGAGGATATTTCGGCAGGGCGGTTTATCTATATCCGCAGCTTTGAAAATATGGTCGGGATGATTCGCGGACAGAGACCGGAGAGCTGCGACATGGGCGGTGTCTGCAGTGTACAGTATGTATTTGAAGCGGACGGCAGCGTATATCCCTGTGATTTTTACGCATTGGATGCCTGGAGACTCGGTAATATCCGGACAGATTCTTTTGAAGAGCTGGATAAAAAAAGAGAAAGCCTGGGATTTATCCAGGCTTCCATGCAGCATCCAGAGGAGTGCCGCGCGTGTACATGGTATATGTTGTGCCGCAATGGGTGCCGGCGTGACAGGACCAGCGGTCAGAATCGGTACTGCGGGGGAATCCGTGAATTTTATGCTTACGCGTATCCGAGGCTGTGCCGATTGGCCGGAAAAGAGATCACTTCCCAGCCTGGGCGCTGACACAATACACATTGACCTTGCGGTCCATACGGCTGTTAAAAAAGATCCGGTCGCCGGAGTGGCTGTAGATGGGGTGAGGATGCGCGTCCTGCCCCAGCCAGTCGCTTTCGTGGCGGCATAGAGGAATCCAGGTCAGAGTACCGTTTTCCCAGTCCGGAAGTACGCGGCAGATGTATTCCGCGTCTTTTTTATGAGGATCCGGACCGTTATCCGTGCTGTTGTCACGGATTTTTTTGATTTCCCAGGGATACTTAAAGTATCCGTCGCACACGAGATTGCCCTGATGATCCATGGTAAAATGGCCATACGCGTTGTAATCCTCCGGCAGCGCGATCTCCCAGTAGCGGCCGCTTGCGAGTTCGTACTTGCCGACCATAGCCGGGCCGTTGGCATATCCGCCGTGATAGATAATAGAAGATCCGTCGTCGCTCCACATCTCATGGCATACCCAGTCTGCCGCGCTTCTGGGATATCCTGCCGGAGCCCCCAGGGTATCTGTCCCTTCGGTACGTACCCGGCGCAGTGTATCCGTATGGTGATCATAGAGCCAGATACGGCGGATTCCGCAGTCAAAACTGGACCATTCATGATTATACATGATAATCTCAGAATCCAGAGGATGGAACTGCACATGGGTGATCCAGCACTTGGGGACGGTTTTCTCGTATAGGAGTTCACCGCTTTGCGTATCGTACACGCAGAGATAACTGTTCAGATTCTCATCCTGCACCCGCTGATCGATATTATAGACCGGACGCTTGTCCAGTCCGTTGCCCTCGGTCTCGGGATCAAAATCCAGGCAGCGTCCGTCCGTCATGGGGACACAGAGTTGTGTTCCGTCAGCGCTGACATGGGTAAAGGCAGTCATACGTCCGTCCGGAACGGTATTCAGGACGGTGATCTGTCCTGTCAGATCGACTTTGCAGATTTTATCATCCTGAATATAATAGATGATCTCCCGCTGCCAATCCAGGCATACACTGGCCTTGCCAAGTCCGAGATTCTGGGTTCCGTCAAAGTAAACATAGCTCTTCAGGATGCCGTTATGGTTCTGCGTAAGCGTACGTTCCTGTCCCGTAAACATATCGCGCACGATAACATTGGGATGGCCGCCCTGATCGCTGATCATATAGATGCGTTCATCGCCCTGTCCCAGGGAAGAACAGGTAAAGTACAGAAGCTGTGTATTGTATTGCTGGCGGCCCTGACAGTCGCTGATCAGAATTCGTCCGTTCAGTGGATTCATGGGGAGCCTCCTTAGTTGCCGGCGAACATTTTCTGATGCTCGGCTTGCAGGTGACAGGCCAATTCATACAGGCTCCAGCCGATATTATGAGTTGTCAGCATCGCCTTCAGAGGGATGGGAGAGATTCCGGACTGGTTGTAGATGTCCAGAAACGTGTCAAGGTCATTCTGACTAATGCCGCACAGGACCATCAGCTCCGGAAGCGTGGACAGGGGCGGAATCGGCGAGGCGGAAGCCGCCTGGATGGGGAGTCCGGCCAGATAGCCTACATTGGTACGGAAATCCTCCGGTCCCAACAGACAGATCTCAAACGAAAGCCGGGAGCAGAGCTTGGAGATGGCCTCCTGCTTTGCGGTATCCGGTGTGTACAACAGAATACGTGGATTCATTTTGCAGCCTCCTTGGAAGGTAAGATTTTATTGGTTAGATGCGTGTTGAAGAATTGAATAAAGGGCCCCAGACCAAAAGCGGAAGCCAGTGTTCCCAGGCCTACAATGCCGCCGGCCAGGTAACAGATCAGGGCAGCCAGGGCGTCGATCAGCATCCGGCACCAGAAGTAGGAGATTTTACAGGCCCGCTCATGCAGAATCAGAGCGAGGCTGTCATAGGGTGCGACGCCTACATCGGACTGCTGATACAGTGAGAGTCCCAAACTGCAGATGATGACACCGGCCAGAACCAGCAGGATTTGCCAGCAGAACTGGGTCGGCGGAGCAAGACGCAGTGTCAGGAGCTTATAGAAGAAATCCGCGAAATACCCGAGGAAAACCGCGTTGACCACTGTTCCGGCACCGATCAGCCGGCGGCCCAGCCACAGCTGAATCAGGAAAAATACAGCATTCAGAAGTACCTGAAACAGGGGGTAGGAGATCCCCAATGCGGCCGACAGCGCCATCATCATACCGCTGAAAGGATCGTTTCCCATCTGTGAGAGCTTGAAGACGGCGACGCCAAGCCCGATGATAATATTACCGATCAGCATGACGCACAGCCGGCGTCCGCTCACCCGCGATAAATATTCTTTGATCATGTGATTTCCTCCGAAATGTGGTTCTCAACGGGACGGTTTTTATTATAGTCACATTGCGGTCATAAAGCAAGCGTTTTGAAAAATCTTGCGGCTTGTATTTTGTATAGGGGTCTGCTATAATGGAACCAAATCTACCAAGCGCAGTAAAGGAGAGAGAAACATGGAAATGACTTTAAGATGGTACGGTACCGGATTCGATACGGTTACACTGCAGCAGATCCGACAGATTCCGGGAGTTACAGGCGTGATCACAACCCTGTATGATACGGCGCCCGGAGAGGTCTGGAGTCGGGAGAGAATCCATGCCCTCAAGGAGGAGGTTGAGGCGGCGGGACTGCATATCTCCGGTATTGAGAGCGTGAACATTCATGATGCGATCAAGACTGGAGCGCCGGAACGGGAGCAGTACATCGAGAACTACATCGAAACCCTGAAAAATCTGGGAGAAGAGGACATTCATCTGGTTTGTTATAATTTTATGCCGGTATTTGACTGGACACGGACCGAACTGGCGCGTGTGCGTCCGGACGGCTCCACGGTTCTGGCCTATACGCAGGAAGCGGTCGACGCACTGGATCCGGAGAAGATGTTCGCTTCTATCGCGGCGGACACCAACGGAACGATTATGCCCGGTTGGGAGCCGGAGCGGATGGCTCATGTAAAAGAGCTTTTTGAGATGTATAAGGAGATCGACGATGAGAAGCTGTTTGCCAATCTGAAGTATTTTCTGGAGCGCATCATGCCGGTATGCGACGCCTATGATATCAATATGGCGATTCATCCGGATGATCCGGCCTGGAGCGTATTTGGCCTGCCGCGGATCATTATCAATAAGGAAAATATCCTGCGGATGATGAAGATGGTCGATAATCCGCATAACGGCGTGACCTTCTGCTCCGGTTCCTATGGAACGAACCTGAACAATGACCTGCCGGATATGATCCGGTCGCTCAAGGGCAGGATTCATTTTGCGCATGTGCGCAATCTGAAGTTTATTACGCCGACCAACTTCGAAGAGTCCGCGCACCTGTCCTCAGACGGAAGCTTTGATATGTATGAGATCATGAAGGCACTGTACGAGACCGGATTCAGCGGCCCCATCCGTCCGGACCATGGCCGGATGATCTGGGGCGAGGTCGCGATGCCGGGTTACGGACTGTATGACCGCGCGTTGGGGGCGGCGTACCTGAATGGTCTGTGGGAAGCTATCGATAAGGCGCATACGCGCGGATAAGACAAGAAGGCGGAGATGGGTTACTTCTATTTACTTTGTGTGGCGCTTCTTTTCAGCTTTGGCGGGACTTGTGTCAAGCTGATCAGTCCCTATTTCAATGCGGGATTTATCACTTTTTTTCGGTTTGTCGTAGGAGTCTTCTTTTTGCTGCTGCTCAAGGTGATTCTGCGCAGGCGGTTCCAAAAGGACTTCTGGAAGACAGTCCGGATGGCCGGAGGCTGGATTGTTTTTGGCGCGGCGGTTAAGTGGCTGGCCTATTGGACAGAAAATTATGCGCTTTCGCATGGAGTTTCCTATGGCAATATCGTTACGCAGCCGGCACAGACCGTCTTTCTGACACTGGTCAGCATCTTTTTCTTCAGGGAGAAGATGTCGGTCAAAAAGGCGATCTGCATCCTGATGTGTATGCTGGGAGTGCTGTGTATTTCGTGGAATGGCCGGCCGTTGGAGGTCTTTTTTGGTGAAAACATTCTGCTGACGGCGCTGTTCTGGATCTCGGGAACATTGGCAGGAGGACATGTGCTGGCGCAGAAGATGATTGCCGATAGAATGGACATCATTGACAGTAACCTGTCGATTTTCGCGGTATCCGCTGTATTGGCGGGGTCCGTGCTGATTCCGGATATTGCCGGCGGGGGCTTTCCGACAGCGGCGCCGAACGCGGCATGCATCGCGGCGATTTTGATGTTCGGTTTTATTACAGGAATCGGCTTTTACCTCAATGCCAAAGCGATTCCGCTGGTGCCCTTTTATATGGTGCCGATTCTTCAAAGCACGATGGTGCTGTTCTCGATCACATGGGGGATTTTGTTCTTCCATGAGGAGGTCAGCGTATACATCATCGTCGGTACGGTCGTTTTTGTTGTAGGCCTGATCCTGCTGCAGCTACTTAACGCGGCGGAAAAAGATATAAAGAAGGAAGAGAATTATGGATAAACAATACATATTGGATTTTATGCAGGAGTGCCTGCGGATTCCCAGTGTTACGGGCGATACCGGACGCTGCATGGAGTGGATTGAAGAACAGTTTGAAAAATTGGGCGTAGAGACGCATCGCACCAATAAAGGGGCGGTCTATGGAACGATCCCGGGAGAGGACGACGATCACCAGGTTCTGGTCAACGCGCATGTCGATACGCTGGGAGCAATGGTGCGGGAGATCCTGCCCAACGGACGCCTGCGGGTGACCAATGTAGGCGGCTGGACATATATCACCTATGAAGGGGAAAACCTGCTGGTACATACGATGGACGGCCGGACAGTCAGCGGCACGCTGCTCTATGAGAAGCCGTCCGTACATATCTCTCCCGTGGACGCGCGGGAAGAGGTGCGGACAGAGTTCAATATGGAAGTGCGTCTGGATGAGGATGTACACAGTGCGGCAGACACCCGTGCTCTGGGAATTGAGGTCGGGGATTTTATCTCTTTTGATCCGAAGACGGTTCTGATGCCCAATGGTTTTATTAAGAGCCGCTATATTGACGACAAAGCCTGCGTCGCGATTCTGTTCGGCGTAATGAAGCAATTGAAGGAGCAGGGGCTGCGCCCGCTGCATACGACGCATTTTTATATCGCGAATTTTGAAGAGCTGGGACACGGTGTATCCTATATCCCGCCGAAGGTTACGGAACAGCTGTCCATTGATATCGGAACCGTCGGAGTGACACACAACGCGGATGAACACAGCGTATCCATCTGTGCCAAGGACAGCCGCACAACGTATGATTTTGCGTTCCGCAAAAAGCTGGTCAAGCTGGCGCAGAAGAACCAGATTCCTTATAAAGTGGATGTACATTACCGCTACGGAAGTGATGCTAGTATGAGCGTTCTGCGTGGCGCGGATACCAATTTCGCGTGCATCGGACCCGGAACGGACGCGACACATCATTATGAGCGTACCCATGTGGATGCTGTGATGGCGACAGCGCAGCTTTTGCTGGCATATCTGTTACAGGAGGAGTGTTAAGATGAGTCTGCCGCAAGATCCGGTAATCCTGCTGTCCTATATCAATACACAGCTTCGGGATTTTTATCCGTCCCTGGAAGAGTTGGGAAAGTCTCTGGACGTTGATACCGCGGCCATTCGGGAGAAATTATCCGGGATCGGCTATGAGTACAGCGAGGAGAAAAATCAATTCGTATGATGACGGAAATCATTGCAAGAAGGCAATTCACACCACTATACATCTGGCTGGACATTGCGTTCCTGGTTGTATTGCTGCTCCTGCTGCTCTGGCAGAAAAAGTACATGACCGTAGTGGTCGGATGCGTCATGGGTATCGTCTATATGCTGGTGGATTACGGAATCTTCCATCTGCTGCTGCATTCCCGAAGTATCTCAGAGGGAAATAGCCTGTTCTGGGTACTCTTGTGGATGTCTATGAGTTACGGCTTTACCAACTTTACATGGATCTGGCTCTGGGTATCCAGGGATGAGCATCTGTTTGAATGGTCGCTTCTGATCCTGGGTTGGTGGTTCTGCTGTCCGCTCATCACGCAGACCTTTGCCGGAGAAGCGGTTCCGATCATCATTGAACGCACGACAGGAGCCTATCACGGATACATGGCCGTGATCCTGTTTGTCGGGTATCTGGGACTGATCCTCTACAATATGTATCAAACAGACAGAGCCAGACGGATACGGATTCCGTGGCTGCTCGCAATCGGAATTCTGGTCCAGTTCGGCTGGGAAGCGGGGCTTCTGATCGGAGGCATCCGCAGCGCGGGCTTTTCGGATATAGGGCAGAAGCTGCATGTGCTCCTGGTCAATTCACTGCTGGAAACCAACCTGGGAATGCCATATATCTATTGCATCTATATCGCGTATTCGAAAAAATACACGGAGGACCTGCACCGCAGGAGCAATCCGGTATCATTTACAGAGCGGATTGAAGAAAACAATAAGTGACAAAAAGAGTGCCGCACCAATGTGAATTTTTTACATTGGTGCAATTTTTTGAGAAAAATACTGGGATTCATGAACAAACAACACAAAGAAAGTAAATTTTCTGTTGACAAAAATGAATAAAGTGAATATAATGTAAATCACGAATGAATCCAAATTCAAAAAAGGGGGAAGTTGCATTGGCACGAAAAGGAAATCTGAAGACGAAACTGCTGAATGACTGGCAGCTGTATGTGCTGATTTTACCAGGTGTCATCTATTTTATCGTGTTCCATTATGTCCCATTGTATGGAATACAGATTGCATTTAAGGACTTTAAAGTCAGCAAAGGAATTGTAGACAGCGCATGGGTTGGGTTTGACAATTTCAAAACCTTTTTTAATTCCTATTACTGCGGCCGTCTGATCATTAACACGCTTCTGTTGAATGTGTACAGCCTTCTGTGGAGTTTTCCGGTTCCCGTTGTGCTGGCGCTGCTCCTGAACCGTATTAAGCAGGAGAGATTCAAGAAGTTTACACAGACTGTCATCTATATTCCGCACTTTATCTCCACGGTTGTTATGGCCGGTATGCTGTACATATTCCTTTCGCCGGAAACCGGTATGATCAACCGTCTGATCAAAGCACTGGGCGGTCAGTCGGTGTACTTTATGGCAGAGGCAGGATGGTTTAGAACAGTTTATATCGCCAGCGGCATCTGGCAGTCTGCTGGTTGGGGCACGATCCTGTACATCGCGGCGCTGACTGGTGTAGATCAGGAAGTTTATGAGGCGGCGACACTGGATGGCGCGAGCGTTATGCAGAAGATCCGTCATATCGATATTCCTTCGATCCTGCCCATCGCGGTTATGATGTTGATTCTGGAGTGCGGCAAAATCATGGGCGGCGACACGCAGAAGGCCCTGCTGCTGCAGACCAAATCCAATACGGCAACCTCCGATATTATAGGACTGTATGTTTACAATGTTGGCTTGGGCCAGGCGAAATATTCCTACACCGCGGCCATCGGTCTGTTCCAGAACCTGATCGGTTTTGTTATGATCGTCGTTGTCAACACGATCTCCAAGCGGGTCAGCTCGGTCAGCATGTTCTAGGAGGTGCAGCATGAAAGAGAAAAAGCAAGGAAAAAGAATCAAAGATACAACACCGGATCGGATCTTTTACGCAGTCAATATGCTGATCTGGATTCTGGTTCTGATCATCGTTATCTACCCGTTGTGGGTTATCATCATCTCCTCCGTATCCGATCCGTATGCGGTTATGGAAGGTAAGGTTCTGTGGCTGCCCGTAGACTTCTCCTGGGTCGGCTATCAGGCAATTCTCAAGTACGGCGCACTGTGGCGTTCTTACCTGAACTCCATCGTATACACGGTATGCGGTACGCTTCTGTCGGTTATGGTAACATTGACTATGGCATATGGCCTGTCCAGAAAGTTTGTTGGTAAGGGCCTGATCAATTTCCTGGTCGTATTCACTATGTTCTTCAGCGGCGGCCTGATTCCGACTTTCCTGTGGATGCGGGATCTGGGTCTTTACAACAATCCGATGATCATGATTGTCATGGGTATGGTCTCTGTTTGGAACCTGATGGTTGCCAGAACCTATATTCAGACATCCATTCCGAATGAACTCTATGAGGCGGCGGCCATCGACGGCGCCAGCCATTTCCAGTATTTCTTCAAGGTTGTTCTGCCTCTGAGCGCGACAATCGTCGCGGTTCTGAGCGTATACTATGGCGTTGGTAAGTGGAACGATTACTATACCGGCCTGGTATACATGAAGGATAAGAGCATCCTGCCGCTGCAGACGGTGCTGCGTCAGATTCTGGCAACGCTGAATTACAACGCGTCCGACTTCGCGGAGATGTTCGATGATATGGCCAAGCAGCAGGAGGCGGTACGTATCGCCAACGTTGTTAAGTATTGTGCGATTATTGTTTCCACAGTACCGGCGGTTATCCTGTACCTGTTCATGCAGAAGTACTTTGTTAAGGGTGTTATGATCGGTTCCATCAAGGGTTAAATCTGTATCGTAGCCGTAGTTAGGCTTATGATAAACATTATTATCAAGGAGGATCTACAATGAAGAAGCAAGCAGCAGCATTGTTGTTGGCGGTTCTGATGGTTGTCGGCTCTCTGGCGGGTTGTTCCGGCGGCGGCAGCAAGGACAGCACAAACGACAGCAGCAAGGCGCAGACAAGCCAGAGCGCAGGCTCTGAGTCCAGTCAGGCGCAGGAGCCTTCCAGCAATTTCAATGCAGAGGGTTATCCGATTGTTAACGAGACCGTAGAGCTGTCTGTGTTCCAGTATTGCCGTGACGCAGACCAGATCGATTGGCCGAACCTGTGGTTCTATAAGAACCTGGAAGAGAAGACCGGAGTACACGCAACGTTTGACGTTGCTATCGACTCTGAGTGGGATACCAAGCTGAACCTGATGCTGGCATCCAACGTGTACAACGATGTTGTAATCAACCGTAAGACTATCAACTATGAAGAGTATGGCGTAAGCCAGGAGATCTTCATCCCGCTGGACAACCTGATTGACCAGTATATGCCTACTTATAAGGCACGTATCGCACAGGATCCGACCATCGTAGAGAGCCTGAAGGCTTCTGATGGACAGACCTATTCCATCGGCTACATCGTAGCTCAGGATATTCATACCGGTAATATGTACTTCATCAACAAGTCCTGGCTGGACAAGGTTGGTATGGAAGTTCCGACGACGGTAGATCAGCTGACCGATGTTCTGCGTGCGTTCAAGACACAGGACGCGAACGGCAACGGCGATGCGAACGACGAAGTTCCGCTGGACGTAGTTCTGACCGACTTCTATAAGATGTCCTTCTATATGTTCGGTATTCCGGAGAGCGATATCTGGGTATCCATCGATGATAACGCGCAGGTTCGCTGCAACGCTCAGATCGACGGCTATCGCGACGCTCTGGAGTGGATGCATCAGATCTATGAAGAGGGTCTGGTAGACTCTGAAGTTCTGACCAAGGACGGCACCATGGTAACCAGCGATGTTCTGGCTGGCACTGTTGGTACGATGTTCAGATGGCGTCTGCTGAACCACGGCATCGATGAAGTTAAGGATCAGTATGTCAACATGCTGCCTCCGAGCGCAGAAGGCAGGTCTGCTAAGATGTACACCACGATGGAAGTTGCTGCTCCGTGCGCACTGATCACCGTTGCGAACGAGTATCCGGAAGTTACAGCCCGTTGGCTGGACAGCATGCTGGAGACTCAGACCGCATATGAGAGCTACTATGGCCCGCAGGGCGAGCTGTGGGATTACAACGCAGAGGGTAAGGCTGAGCTTAAGGGCAGCGACCAGGATTGCGTACAGTATTGCCCGGGTGTAAACGGCCTGTTCTACGGCAACGCAGACTGGTACTTCAGCACCTTTGCAGTTCCGGATTTCCGTCTGGAGAAGGCAGCGTATGACGATGCTTATACAGAAGCTGGCGTATACGAGAAGTATCCTGCTGACTATCTGAACAAGCTCATCACTCTGACCACCGATGAGAACACTGTTCTGCTGCTGCACAAGACCGATCTTACGAACCTGATCTCTGAGATGATCTCCAATTCCATCATGCACGGTGTATCCGATGCAGAGTGGGATGCGTTCCAGACCAATCTGCAGAACGCAGGTATCGAAGAGTATGTTCAGACCTATCAGGCTGCTCTGGATCGTTTCCTGGCAGAGTAATCAATTCGATAGAAATGATCATAAGATGAGCTGCCGCACTAATGTGATATGTACCCCCAATACTGGACACCCAGTATTGGGGGTATTGCTATATGAAAT